>NZ_JBNPXS010000043.1:0-22214 GCF_050433185.1 Desulfitispora alkaliphila | reverse complement strand
GGACACCCTTGTCATTGGCTAGTGGTTCCCACTACCAAGCCCACAGCGGACTTTCACCGCCAAGTTACCGCCCGTGCCGGGCACACATAAAAAAACTCCCTAGCTGAGCTAGAGAGTTTTTTATACACTAATGAGTAGGCTTTTTGATAAATCCAAAGTCATCTCCTTGAGTAGAGCCTCTTGGTATCCTGCCTTTCTTATTTTTTTCATTTCGTCCGCGATTGGCAGCAGTTGGGGAAGTTCTATGCTATTTAACTTATTTATTCGCTCTGGCTCAAGTGAGACAGATGGCTTGGAGGAGTTATATGAACCAAGATCCATCCGCCATAGGGTTGAATTGCTTGGGTAGCGCTCTTTTATCCGGGCAGCCATTGCCAGCCCTTCCGGGTCAAAATCTCCGGCATAATAAATCAAACAATCCGATAGTGTTAGAATATCTAGTAGCTTTAAGGCTGCTAGCTTAAACTGGCCATGGGTACACAGTAAGGGAGCGTGGGGAACTGCATCTAAAAGACTGGAAAACACACCAGAATTCTCTACAATCCACACCCTCTTGTTGTTTTTATCCTTGGGATAAGCAATACTTACGTCTAATATTTCCCGTAGAGGCACATTCATGACACTTTTAGTTTCAGCTGCTGCCTTCCACATGGGGTGAATACCATCCTTTGTTTCTGCTACTATATTTGCACAGGATACATAATTGGTAATATCATCCCGCAATAGGTAATAATGCTGTAGCAAATTGTTAACCATTTCTCCGTCAGAGAGCAATGAGGGTGCACTTTGATTACCTCCATGAACGTTGAGAACATGGAGCAGTAGCTTGCCCAAGTTGTTTTTTAAATCAAATGCATGAGGATTATGGGTAATCCGTTGACTAAAGACCGGCAAGCGCTCATAATCGCAAGGCAATTCACTCATTGCCTTTGAAAGGTGCTTTACATAATCATTAAAGACATCCTGATACAATAGTTTGAAAATCCAGTAAGTGTCAGCAGATCGCTTTCTAAGATAGTTAAACCAAAAAGATAAATTTGGATAGAGACTTTCCAGTTGAGCGATGGTGTTTAACTCTTTTTCTCGTTGCTTTTCTTGAGCCACCTTTTTGGATAAAATTTCTTCGCCAAAGTATCCTTCCAATAATGCCAGCAGCTCAAGGGATTCAAATTTAGTTTGGTTGAGCTGCTCTTGAAAGGCCAGTAGGGAAACAGTTCCCTTTTCTTTCAATTCATCAGGCTGGAGTCCGAAAAAACGGGCTACTGAAGCCAGTTCACTGTCACTAAGCGTTGTTATTTTAACAGTCCCACCAATTCGTCCTAGGGACTCATATTTTTTTCTAAATAAGGTAAACAGTTGGCGAAAGCCCCTATCGGCGTTAAAATATTCTAGCGCCTGCTCCAGTAATGTATTAGCCATGTTCCACATCCTTTAGTTCTAGGTTCATTTGATTACCGTCCCACTTGTAGGGGATAACAGTGACATAACTGGCATTTTTGGGGCGTACTAGCTCACACACTGCCAGTGAAGAGATTGTATCGTAATCACCCCAGAGAACTTGAGAATTCATAATATAGTCAAAGCCTAAATGCTCCACAATTTCAAACATTTCTCGAATATTGTTTTCATCCACTCCAGCAAAAGCCTCATCTAAAGAAATAATGTACGGCGCTGTATCAGCCGCTTCCTGATAGCGGGAGTAGCATGCTGCAAACAGGGGTATATACATCGCCATAGCCTTTTCCCCACCGCTAAATTTGTAGAATGTGTTGTTTGTAAGCTCCCGCTTTGCCTCATTTGTCCGCTGATAGTAGAGAATAAAGGAGAACCACTTTCTGTAATCAAGCACTTCCTTGAGTACCTGAAGCAAAGTTTGCCCTTCACCTTTTTCTTCAATCCACTTTTTCGCCTTTGAAATCTTAGACCTAAAGTGAGAAGTAATTCGCTCTAGATCCTGTTCCCTTAAAAGCTGGGCATCCTGTTTCAAGATGTGTACTAAATCCTTAGTATCCATTTCTTCCTCTGCTTCCGCTGTACGAGGACGCCATTTAATAGAGAAGGTTAATCCTGAAGAAGAATCTCGGCTTTCCATTAAACTAGTCATCTTATCTGTCCACCGCTCAGCTCGGCGAATCCGACTACGAAGCTTATTGCCCACCGATTTAAATAGAATTTCTTCATATAATTCCTTGTCTTGTTCGTTGAGAAGGCTTTCTTGACGAGCCTGTTCTTCAGCAATATTTTGCTGTACAAAGTAGGGGCTTACCTGCTGTCCTCGCCAGTCTAGTTCGATTATCCTCCGAGCTGTCTTATGCTTCCACTGTTCAATTATGGGAAGCAAGCTATCCTGTTCTTCATTTTCCATCCAATCAAAAGTATGGGGCTCAACCATATACTCACGCATTCGATACTCCATTAGATCAGTTTGCTGTCTGTAAAATTCACTTGTCAATCGAGATTCCACATTACTCTTATCTTTTTCTTTGACTATTTCTCCATAAGCTTGCTCAAGCTTTTTTGCAATTTCATCTAAAGTTTCTTCCTCAGAACTCTTTACAACATAGCCTCGCTTTACTTCGCTTTCCAAGGACTGCTTCCAGGCATCCTTTATCTTTGAATAAAAATCAAACAGCTTTTGCTTTTCCGCAAGCTTTTCTTTATGGTTTTTTAGTTCTGTCTGTCTTTGCGGTAGAAGTTTGTTTTTCTCCCCTGCCTCATTTGTAATCTCTGTTAGCCTGGATTGGACCTGACTAATCTGCTGCTGAATATCCTCTGCCCCCTCCTGCTCTAACTGCTTGTCTATTTGCTCAATATTTTTTCTTATAGTGTCAATCTTACTCTGAAGTACGTTTAGTTCACCCTCTAGCATGATAATTTCTTCAGCAACTTCTTCTAAGCGCTCTCTATAATCTTTGGCCTGACTTTTATGATGGATATATTTATTGTGCTGAATTTCAAGATTTAACAGGTCTTTTTCATAGGAATCCATTACATTTTTTGCAGTAGCATATGCTTGATGACTGAGCTCTAAGTTGTATTGTCTAGCTTCTTCCCCTATTGCCCGTTTTAACTCTTGGTACTCAACATCCAATTCCTTTAGTATCTGAGAAAATTCTTGCACCTGTTCTAGGGAATGCTTAATACCTAATCGGACTAATTCTATTTGACGGTAGTTTTCCTGTAAATCCCTGTCATTTGGGAATTGGCCCCAGGCAGTCTTTGCCGCCTGAAGCTCATCTTCTGTTTTTCTAAATTCTTTGATAATGCTTTTTTTCTCAACTTCTAACTCCTCAATTTCATGCTGTATCTGTACAATTTGTTCTTCACGATAGCGCTTCCTAGCATTTTTGCCAATAAAACGAACCTGCTCAATAGGTGTGGCATGGCCCTTTATAAGTCCTATTCCATAAGAACCATCCTCTTGAATAGACATTAAAGCCTCAGTACCATTATCATTGGAGCCAATAACGATACTTCTGAGCACATCATCTACTCGTTCCGGTGAAATTGTTGAATCACTTGCCCCATCAGCTTTTAAATAATCTGCCAGCGTATGAGCCATTATATTGGGGCTTGCCCTTAATATTCGATCGTGCTCCACGTCTAATTCCTCATCTGCAATGAGAGCATTAAGTAAGCCCGCATCGATCATAGCCGCTTCAATCCGCCTTTGGGTCTCCTCAGACACCCCTTCTTGAAACTCCACTAGGGCATAAAGGGCATCAAAATTAGTACCTGAATCCAGTAAAGCTTTCCGCGCTTCTCTTGTTGCAGGATGGGCTTCTGGCTCTGGATCTTTCTTGTTTTTCCAATCTAATAGCTCCGCTTCTTTAACCTTAATGTTTTCATCTAACTGGTTTGCTTTTGCCCCCAGCTCTGACTTGTACTGACGTTTTTGATCCTGATATGCTTCTAATAAAGGTGAAAATAAGTCTTTAATTTCTTCATAAGTGGTGGTTTCATATAGGGAATATATATTACGGGCTGCTGCCTGCAAAGCATCCTCAGTTACTGCAAATTGAGGATAGGCCTCTGACCATGTGTGCAGCTGGTGAATATGCTTGTCCTTATTTTCATCAAACATACGCAACCAGTCAGTTTCCTCATGCCTTTTCTGGTCTAGCTTATATTGTTCATCTCCTAATTCTTTTTGCTTTCCTTGTATTTTTTCCCTTAGATCATCAAACTTCCTAAGCTTCTCTTCTAAGACAGCTAGGTTTTTCTTATGCTTTTCTGCTTCCTTTTTCCAAAGTGTAAAATCAAACGCAGAATCTTGATTTCGCTTGTAGTCCTCTTCATTCATTATGTGCTGACTAAAAGCTGTCTCCTCTCCATTATCCCTCATCTGACCAAGGTGATCGTCTATTACTCCATAAACCTCATCTATAGTCAGTTCAACCAGTTCTTTTTTATCTTTTAGTTCCCATTCTTTTTTCTTTTGGTCGGAAAGTTTTTTGCTCCGCCTTTGATAATCCTCATCAGAGCTTTCTAAGCGCTGTGCCTCATCTTCCCTTTCCTTTTGAATGTTCCAAACCTTGTGGGAGAATAAGCGCTGCTTCTTTTTTTCAAATACTTCCTGCTCTGTTTTTAACTGGCTAATTCCTATTTCTAACTGTCCTATTTCTGTTTCTAGCTCCTGTTGCTCTTTAATGAGCTGTTTGTATTGCTTTTCTTCCTTGTTCAATCGCTTGGAAGCCTTTCCATATTCCACTGCTTGATCTGCTATTAGGCGCTGGTTGTAGGTATCGTAGGCCTTGTTTAGACTTGTAAGGGCTAGAAGCTCTCTTTCTAATTGCTCAATTTGCTGCTTTGTCTGATCCATCTGCTCAATTGTGTCGGACAAATGTCTCAAATCATCATCGGATAGCGGTGGTAAGGCCGCCTCTAAAATCTCATAAATAACAGTTGGCCTAAATTCTTTTGATAATTTGGGGCTGCGCAGTTGAATTAATAGTTTTATTAAATCTTCATAGGCCTCAATAGTTTCAAATCCAAAGACATATTTATTAACTAGCTTCATATAATCACTCTGAGTTTGGACTACCTGACCACCATCAGCTATAACCGTCTCTAACTCTACTCTAGAGCGGGGAATCTTTTTTAGTTCATTGCCCTGTCGCTCCATTTTGTAAAGCTGTAGGTCGTGACCAATGCGACGGTTATCTGTAATAATAAACCCCCAAAATTTCATTGGCTTATATCGCTTTGCCTGAAGACCAATTCCAGTTGTAACATATTGATTGGTATGTTCCCTTTTGTATTCAATAAACAGATATCCTGTGCGTTCATCTCTGTTTACTACCTCTTTCTCACCTAGCAAATAATCTTCCATGCGACGAGCCTTTGAGCCAAATGGGTCTAATCGGTCAGGAGATTTTTTCCCGTCTAGTAGTACAGGGAGGAAACTCTGCATTGTTACTGACTTTCCCGAGCCGTTACTTCCCCTTAATAGCAGTTTTCCATCAACAAAGTCAAATATTTCTTCATCGTAGTACCAAAAATTCAGCAGTCCAGCCCGATTCATTTTCCATTTATCTGTAGTTGCCATTATTTACCCCTCCCTCTGCAGATAATCATCTGGATAATGACCTACTATGCGGCCAAAACCCGATTGTAAAACCATAATTCCCGTATCAACTTCAACATAACCTAATTCCCATTCAGCTAAAAGGCTGATTAAGTCAGTTTTAATTTGCCTTGGAGTGCTATCTCTATACTTTTTACTCCATCCATGACCATACTCGTCTTTGATCTCAGCAATGAGCTGCTCAAATTCAGGAAAAGTCAAGCGCATTTCTCCCATTTCATTGACAGACATTCGATCAAGGACAGTTCGGATGTGAGCTGATAAATGAAGTGCTATGTCTACTATTGCTTTTTGGTCGGGAAAAAGAGTGTAGCGTTGCTTTCGCTCTTGCAATACCAGCATGGCTGCATTTTTAAAAACCTCTAGTCTTAAAGGAGTATGCTCCTCTAAATCCCTGCCCAGGCGATTGCGAAAATTTCTGATATAGTTAAAATCAGGATCCTCTTCTCCTTCCCGGTAAACAACAGGTGAAAACATCAGTTTTCGGTATACGCGTTTGCGGCGTTCATCGCTTTTATGACGACTCCATTCACTTGCTAAAATCTCTTCCATGGAGTTATATTGAAACAAGTCATCAGGGTATGAGCGCATAAAGTAGCGAGCATAAACAGTGACTTCGTATAATACTTCTTCATCTTCATTAGTCGCAAATAGCTCCAGGTCTCCATCAACAGTTTTTATTATTTGTAGCTCCGCTAACTTAGTCAAAGCCCTGACAAGAGACTTTCGGTGCTGGTAATTTGTCCAGTCCAAAGGAAATTCCCCTGGGTACACCTCTTCAATATCCTCTGTAATATCAGATAGCAGAAATTGCTCATCCACTGAACGGCGCTCTGTAAAGGCTAGTCCACAGCAAAAAATTGCATAGTCCATGGGCTCGGTAAAATCCTGAATGCCCATCCAGGACTTCGGATCAACAGGTAATTTTTCAAGTTTAATAAAGTGCTGGTGAATAATTAGGTCAAAGCCAAACTTGTCAGCTAAATAGCGCTTCAAACGATGTTCCCGCTCCCTAATCATCTGATAAGCAGTAGGCTCTTCAGAGCGAAGTACCCAGAATTGCTCAAAGAGAATACCTAGAGCCTCTTCAGTTTTGTCATCAAATTTCATTGCATCCATTTTATTTTAACTCCTTAAAAATATTAAATAAACCTTATTTAATAAACTTAAATGTAACATGTGGCATCTCTAAGGTTCCGTCCTCGGATTTTAATAATGTTCTCTCATTACTATTAAGTATAATTTTTACTCTGCTCCCAAACTCTGTTTTAACAGTTCTATCAGCTCTGACCATAGCTTTGCCAATCCAGGAAAGTAAGAGCTTTCTTACATGAGGTTCTACTGTGGGAAGATCCTTGATTTTAATTTCATCTCCATTAATGTATTGCTCCACAACCTTCTGCTCGTAACGGCGTTGTTTAAGGTGTAACCTTCTCATCTCTTCTTTTTCATGCTGATTATCATCAATAGCATTAGCCCGAGTTTTTTCTCCATATTGGCGGATGCGCGGTTTTGTCTTATACTCCATAGGTGCCTCTTCCCATATATCTAGGTAAATATCGTCAGTTGGAATATGCTCTAAATACAGATGGCGAGTGTGAAAAACACCAAATGCAACCGAGGAAAGCTTATGGGCTTCCTCTATTGAAGTCATTTCGTCAAACCATTTGGCCAAGTGTAGATAATCCTTTTTGCGACTCCTAAACTGTTGTTGCCTCTCCCCTAAGCGCTGCACAATACGGGTAATGCGCCGAATTGCCTCGCTTGTCCTATTTTGAAGCATTTCAAATTCACTTTCTCGGTGCTCATTGCCCAGAAACCACGCTTTTAAATTTGTCCACCTCTCAATTAATTCTTCTAAATGGTCTAAATTTTCGCCCTTATCAAAACGAAATGTCTGCTGTTGGTGCCTTAACACTTGCTGGAAAAAAGAATGTAATTCTCTTGTGGTTAGATATGATAGCAAATCCTGAGTTTGCAAAGCTGTCTGCTGTAGGGCAATAATAAAGTCTCGCAAATAAGTAGTGAACTGATCCTTATAGACCAAAAAGGCATCAGTCTGCATTCGGTCCGCAACCTCTTCACTGTTAATATAGGCAATATAATCCGAAGTATTTTGAGTAATCTGCCGAAAATAGGTCATCACGTCTTCCCACATTTGGGAGCACTCCTCATCGGTTTCTCTCAAATCACCCTTTACAATACTGGATATTTTAGTTAATACTTGATAAAGGCGTTCAAACTGGGTCTTTTCCAAAGAGCCACCGAAGTTTTCACCTATTTGCTCTAACTGCATCAGCATTCGCTCAAATTCTACTGTATAGGGAGTGCATTGATAGCGAAACCTTTTTTTCTTAAATTCCTCAACTGTTTTAGCGTTTCCCAGCTCCTGACGGGCGATTAAATTGCCCCAGCTAGTAAGTGCGCTCAAATCCTGATGGAGGGATTCCATTGAGTAATCCTTAAACTGCTCAAATTGGCGTAAATGCTCGTAAATTTCTTCCGGAAATAAAAACTCCCTCATTCGCTCATGCTGAATATAAAAATATCGTAAAATTGGCCGATAGCTCCAAGTCTTTTCTGCTGTCAAGTAAGAGGCTTCCTTTACCTTCTTTAATAAACTGCTTTGCATTCCTTCACCCCGTTTAATATATATTATACCTATTATACTAAATTACAACAACTATCACCATTTTTGTTTTTCTCGGCATCAATATTAGAAAATTTAACATATTCTTCTTATTTTCCCAACAGATTTTACAAAGGTTTAACTAATCTGTTTCATCCTCTAATAACAATAACAGCAAAAAAAATCAGGAGCACTTATACCCCCGATTACTTCTTTGCTTCTTTTTTCCATAACGTTTCTATCTTTTTCCTTCTTGTCATAATTATAAACTGGCGCATATTTTATATGGGTTTTGAATTTTCCATCGAAGTCTGTTTTTTGAATGACTCAATAACAGAGCGCTCTTTTAAAATCATCCCCATACTTTAGTGCACACTAATACTGATCCTTTATTTCCTCGGCTGTCATAAACTCTACTGGCCATCCCAAGGCATCCCCTATGGCACCGCCTAGTAAACAGCCCCTAAAGTAATCTTTGTTTCTTTTCAAGCAATCGCCTCCTTGCTTTATTTGACATTTCCATTATAGTACATAATTGTCACTGTGAAAGACATTAGAGTGTCACAGGCTTCTGTGGAACTGACCCGATAAAAGAGTGTATCTCCTGTTATTATACACAGGACTGCAAGAAGTTTTGAGAATTCCTTAATAAGTTAGTCATGGTGATAATTTAGACGAATACGGGTTTTAAAAGTTCCATTGCCATGAAAAAACCCCTCTAATTAGTTTAGAGAGGATTTTTACTTAACTATTCGTTATTACTTTGTATGAATGCTGTTCCCGTTTCTCCATCCCACTTTACGTTTAGCCCCATGCTTTCACTTATAAAGCGCAAGGGGACTAGTGTTCTTCCGTCAACAATTTGAGCCGGAACATCTAATTCAATTTTTTTATTATTAACTAAGCCTTCTTTATTGTTAACTTGAAGTATAATTGTGGTATTTTCTTTAACTGCTTTGATTGTATTAGTACTGCTATCCCAGTCAACTTCAGCTCCATATAGTTCAAATATCCCTCTTAATGGAACCATCGTTCTCCCATTAAGCATTTGGGCAGGCACATCAAAATCTACAGTTTCTTCATTAATTACCAAGTTAACTAAGTTATCTTGTTTGCTTTGCTGATTTTGTTTTTGATATTGATCAGCAGTTATGTCTGAAGTAGGCATTATAATATTAGTCTGAGGTTTGACATTCTTAACCCTCTTTATTTCGGTAATTAAATCTTGTAGCGCTACATCGGTGGTAACCACTTTTTTTAATTCATCTATAGACGTTGCTGTAATTACTAGTGTTTTGTTTTCATTAAGTTCAGTCAGCTTATAGGTAACAACATTTTCTTTTGTCTCTCTATCTAGCTCTGCTAAACTCTTCCCCCATACTATATTTGCTTGCAAGTCACTTAATCCATCACCCTTAATGTATATAATTATTCCTTTGTCATTTTTATAACCAGGCAAACTTGTCATGCTAAAGCTAGTTCCCAATCCCTAATTAGTTTAGACATCTCCATAGTTGCATTTCTCGATTGAGAGTAAATGCTAAGCTCTATTCTAGATATATTAATTTCTTGTTTTGGCTCTACTTTTTTTGCTTGTAAAAATAATTTAATTTCTTTTTGGAGCTCTTTGTCATTGTTTACTGCATTCTTTAGATAATCTAAACTTTTAGCAGAAATCCTCAATGCTGCATTTTCATTAATTGTCCCTAAGTCGAAGATAACCCCTTTTTCATTGGTAATTCGCTCTAATTCCTCTACTGTATGCCCCCAAATAATTTCTGCTTGTGCATCAGTCAAGTTATCTCCTATTATGTGTATAAATATACCCTTGTCGTTATTGTAACTAAATGGATAAGAAAACATCGTGCTATGCCCAATGCCTCTAATAAGACTATGGAACTCCCTTGCTACTCCATCACCTAAAGCATATAAGCTATATTCTACTCTTGGGATTAACAACTCTTTTTCTGGTTCAACTTCCTCAGCTTGTTTAAATTCCCTTATCATTTCCTTTAGTCTATAATCATTCTGCAAAGCATCTCTCAGCTCTTGTATATTTTTAGCAGAAATCAATAGTGCTACGTTCTCGTTAAGTGACCCTAAATTATAGCTAACTCCATTTTCTGTAGCTTTTTGCTCTAGCTCCTCCACTTTTTGACCCCAAATAATTTCTGCTTGATCATCAGTCAACCCGTCCCCTATTATGTGCACAAAAATACCTTTATCGTTAGAATAGTTGAATGGCTGTGAATACATCATACTATCTCCATCTTCCTTGATACACTCCCCCACTTCCCTTGCTACCCCTTCACCCATAGCATAAATACTAAAAACATTAATTTCTGTTTCTGCTGCATGTGCAGATCCAAATAATAGTCCCATAATTATTCCAACTAAAACTAATACCTTTTTCATCTGTTTTTTCCTCACCTTCTTTTAGTCTAGGGTATTTAATACATAATTAATATTCACCAGCTCATTAAATTCTTCCTTTCATTAGACAAATTATTACAATATGTTACAAGCATCGACACTGCATGGATTTAAATGGTCTTTTAAGCAACAAAAAAACCCTCAAACTAGTTTAAGGTGACCCAAAAAAGTTAGAGAGGATTTTTTAGCTTTCTACATTTTCTTTGGTATTCAGTACTTTTTCTTTGTATCCGTCTTGAGTATGGGATAGTGCTCTGGCATAAAAAGAAGCTAGCAGTTGTTGAAACAGCATGCCCACTACCACTGGTACTGCCACTGTGGGGGGAAAATAGGTGATGGCCAAAACGGCTCCCGCTGTTATATTGCGCATTCCACTGTTAAAAACCATAGCCACTAAAACCGGGCGCTCCCACTTAAGAAAAGAGGCTATAATCCAACCCAATAAATACCCTAAGGCTGCAAGGAAAAAAACAGTAGCGGCGATAGCTAAAAGCCTGGGACTGATATCTTTAAAGTACGAGGCAACTACCGAGCTATTGATAGCTACCACTATACCCAAACCTATTTTACTAAAAGGGGAAAGTTTTTTACTTAAGAGAGCCTTAGCCTTGCCATTAGTCATGTAATTTGAGGCGATAGCCAATAAAGAAGGAAACACTATCATCCAAAATAAGCCTATCAACATTGGCGTTACATCAATATGCACTTGGGCACCCATAAAAAACTTTAAACTGTAGGGCACAATCAATGGCGAAAGGATGGTGTTCAGTAGAATAACAGCTAAAGTTAGGGCACCATCTCCATCACCCATGGTAACCCAAATAAAACTACTGATGCCAACGGGAATGGCAAAGGCCAGAATTAGCCCCGTGCTGGTGTACACATCTCCTGGAAAGAATGTCTGCCCCACCAACCAAGCAATTGCAGGCATTACCACATGAAGAATACAAAAGATAGCAACAATAGGCCCTGGCCGACTCAATGCCTTACCTAAAGCAGTAAGTGAGATATCTAAGCTACCAGCAAAGGTCATGATAGCAAACACCCAGGGTATTAAATATACATATACTTCTAGCTTTGGTCCTAATAACACCCCTATCACAAGGCTGATAGGGGTTATAAGAGGTAGAAATTTTTTTAACTGAGTATCAAGTTGTTCTAACACTATGAGATTAATACTCCTTTATGTAGCTTCAGCATACTGATATAGGAATTTGTTGCCAAAAGCCCTCAGGATGTTGATAGCTCAATTTTTTATTTTCAGAATAGCAACCCTGATCTTATTTGTCAAGGTAGATGCCTGATAGCCTGTGGGGTATTTTGGTTTAAGCAGACTTTTTCATTATTTATTTTCTAATACATTATATTCCTTAATATCAGGGTGCTTTTCAGATATATATAAAGAACCACCTGGTTCTAGCAATGCTAATAGTACATTATCTAATTGATGGATTGAATTATTCTTTAATTCCTTAAATAGCCAGGCCTCATCTAAGCCTGCCAATTGCAAATTATTTTTCATTACTTCTCCTTCGACAATCAAAGCTATGCTTAATCCCTGATACTTGGTTGATATATTTAAATCTTTTGGCTTTATTGATTGCTCCTGACTTTTCTTTAAAACACTTAAAGTTCCACTTGGCTCTAAAATTGCAAACTCAACTTCAGATAAATTGAAGATATCCTTTTCCCTAAGTAAAGAAAGCAAATCTTCTAATGTAAACCTGTTTCTTCTTAAATTTCCATACAATAGTTTTCCGTTTTGGATGACAATAGTAGGCTGGAATCTTAAAAGACTATTTATATAGCGATTTTTTGTTTTAAACCATGTGATAGCTATTTGCAAACCTGCTAAACCAACAATGGCAAACACAGTTGGGCCATGAATAATAGATGGGTCAGCAATATCTGCTCCTGCTATGGAGCCTATGGTAATTGCAACAATAAAATCGAATACAGGCAACTCCCCCACCTGCCTTTTACCCATAAGTAAGGTCACTATCACTAATACAGGGATTACAGTCAATATTCTTCCAGCTACTATATAATAATCTTCCAATGAGATCAACCTCTTTCTATGTAAATTTAACCCCACCATAAGTGTTATCAAAACTTTAGTGGCCGGTGTTTAGCATGTCAATTATCTGCTCTACTTGCTGATAATCCTCTTTGCTGAACCCTCCAGTTATCTCTTGACCGGTCCAAAATTGATAGCGCTTGACAAACAGTTCAGTGGCCTCACCAAAGTGACTATCCGCTCGCCCCCAGTATATGCCAATAGCCCGCAGCTGCTTTTGCATTTCCACCACATCAGGGGTGGGTGTCTTATATTTTCCTACTGCCACGGGAAAGGAAACTAACTCTGTATCATCATCATAAACCGTCAATATTTTTTTATCAGTGTGGATCACTATTGAGACTGTTCCTCGAGGCTCAGGGATTTCCTCACTGCTAACTGATTCAGCGGGAATTAGTTCCGCTAACTTATCCCAAACCGCCAATGTTGCCACTCCATTCACTGGGATATTGTTTTTTTCTTGCAACTGTCCTACCGCTGCTGAGGTTAGTTCCCCGTAGATACCATCTGCTGGACCGGGGTCAAGCCCCACTAATATCAACATCTGCTGCAATTCTAATACATCTTCACCTCGAATCAGAGGAACTGTTATGCCCAGGTCTCGGTGTACATCTGTGCACATTTCTCCATGACTACTTTGCTTACTATGGGCTAAAGCCGATTCAGTAGGCAATAGAACTAAACAAGCTAATAACAAACAAAAACTAAAGAAAGTTATCTTCTTTTTCATTTCTTCACCCCATGTGTTTTTTTAAACCTACCATATTATTTACTAACTTAAGCGATATTATATGGGGCAAAAAGAAAACCCTACCCTATAAAGAAAACTTGGCTTACGCCAAGCTTCTGAACTTACTGATTTTCACTTAAATTGCTTAATCTTATTTTAACTTTTTCTTTTAACTGCAAAGTTTTTAGAAGTTTTTCTCCAGCTTGCCTAGCTGCTTTCATGGCTTTTTCATTTTTAGATGCTTCTCCTGCTTTAAAAAGGTGCAGAGCCTTAACTGTACTGACTACTCTATAACCTAGGGCTTCTAATGGTTTTTCCATGGCTTCAGCGGTAAATCCCATATCTTCTTCTTTTTCTTGTTCGCTCACTGCAATTACAGCAGCATATTTTCCTCCTAGAGCTTCATTTAAACCCATCCAAACCGAGCGATCATCTTCATCGAAAACCTCAAAGCAATAGCATCTATCTATAAACGCCTTCATATCTGCAGTTATATTATAAAAATAGGCAGGTGAGCCCAAAATAACTGCATCAGACTCTAAAATAGCTGGGTATAATTCTTGCATATCATCGTCTATTACGCATTTATAGGTATCTTTACACCCTTCGCACCCATTGCAATCTATAATATTATAATCACCCAGGAATATTAAGTTAGTTTCAATACCTTGTAATTGAAAAGGTTTTAAAGCCTCTTGCATTAAAGTAGAAGTGTTTCCCTTTTTTCTACGACTTCCTACAATACCAATAATTTTCATATTAACTGCTCCTTCCAACATTACGATCATTAACTTTGCTAAGAAAAAAGCCATGGATCCCCAACTTGCGTTACTTAAACAGTCTCCCTATTCCTTTGCCCGCAGCTTTCCCAACTGTTCTTCTTCCGGCTCTTTTTGCTATTTTTTTTGGATTGCCTGATGATATTGCAGATATGTCACCGAGTAACTTTGCTAACTTATACAGGAAGCCTCTAGTTTTACCAAAAGACATCTATCATCACCTCCTATTTATTTCCATTATACAATATTTTATAACTAATTTCTGCTTTTTATTAAAAAACCTTTTTAGTATTGGATGGAATAGCAAGTAGCCGCAGGATTTGCTTACTCCCAATCCTTCCATTCCTCAGGTTGATAGCCTACTAAAGCTTTTTTGCCATTGCGTACTATTGGAGATTTATAAAGCTTAGGGTTTTTAAATAGGATTTCCTCCCTAACACTACTACTCCCAATATGTTGAAGGTTAAGTTTCTTATATTCTGATACTTTTTCATTAATTAAATTATTTAATCCTACAGCAGCCTTCACACTTGCAAGCTCACCCTTACTTAAACCATATTTTCATCAGCAATCTAAGGTCAATATAAATTCCATGACATCTTCTTGAAAGTGCCATTTTTGGATATCATGGCTTGCGCCTTGGTAAAGCAATCGCCTCCTTGAGTTTTACTTGTAGATGCTCTTTATTGCCTGGGCAATATAATCCACCCCGGCTCGTATTTTCATTCTTTCACTATCCGGATCATCACCCTCACTCCACCAAACATCTTCTAAGTCTAGAATTTTCCATGCATAAGAGGCATACTCGTTAGAGGTACTTGGGTAGTACAACCCTATTGGGTCTTCCATTATAATACATCGCCGTAGTGGCGAAAGACAATAGTGTGTCACAAGCTTTTTTTAAAAGTATTCTCTCTTTACACACATCTACAGAAGGTGTTATAATATAGGTGTAGGATGGGTATGTACATTAAATACATTTAGTAGGATGGTATGATGGTAGGGTGATAGCATATGGATGGGCAAAGTATGCCTATTTAAGACGCACTCCACTAGGAGTGTGTTTTTTTATTCCTCCTTACCAAGTATTTTAACCCATTAGTTTTCAAAAAAAATACAAAAAGAGGAGAGGTTACATATGTCTAATGTAAAGTTTCATTCTGGAGAAAGTATTCCTTTAGAAATGCATAAGGTGCGAATTGTTCAGAAATTAAACCTTCCACCAATTGAACGTCGACTAGAGGCAATTACAGAGGCTGGGAGTAACACATTTTTATTAAAAAATTCTGATGTATTTATGGATATGCTTACTGATAGTGGTGTAAATGCCATGAGCGATAAACAACAGGCAGCAATGATGCAGGCAGACGACAGTTATGCAGGGTCGGAAACATTTTTTAGATTAGAAAGCAAAATCAAGGAAATATTCGGCAAAGAGTTTTTCTTACCTGCACATCAAGGGAGAGCTTGTGAGAACATCCTTGCCCAGGCCTTTGTTAAACCAGGAACAATTGTCCCTATGAACTACCACTTTACTACAACAAAAGCTCACATTGTTTTAAACGGGGGCTCTGTTGAAGAAATTTTTATAGATGAAGCGCTTAATTTAAACAGTGAACATCCTTTTAAAGGAAACATGGATATAAATAAGTTAGTAGATACCATTAATACCCATGGTGCTGAGAAAATTGCTTTTGTTCGCTTAGAGTCAGGCACTAACTTAATTGGCGGGCAGCCCCACTCTCTTGAAAATATGAAAGAGGTTCGTAAGGTTTGTGATAAGTTTGACCTTAAACTTATCTTAGATGCTAGTCTGTTAGCAGATAACCTTCACTTTATAAAAGTTCGAGAAGAGGCTTGTAAAGATATGAGTATCAGGGAAATCACTCGTGCTATATCAGACCAAGCCGATGTAATTTACTTCTCTGCCCGAAAGCTTGGTTGTGCTCGTGGTGGTGGTATCTGCACAAGTGATGAAGAAATATACATGAAACTTCGAGAGTTTATACCTCTTTTAGAAGGATTTCTAACATATGGAGGTATGTCCGTTCGAGAAATGGAAGCAATTACTGTTGGATTAGATGAAACTATGGAAGAGGATATGATTAATCAAGGTCCTCAGTTTATTGAATTTATGGTTGAAGAGCTTCAGAAAAAGGGGATCCCAGTTGTAACACCAGCGGGTGGGTTAGGTTGTCATATCAACGCCATGGAGTTTGTTGACCACCTTCCACAAAGCCAGTACCCTGCAGGTGCACTTGCAGCAGCTTTATATATTGCAAGCGGTATTCGTGGTATGGAAAGAGGAACTATGTCTGAGCAAAGAAATGAAAATGGAAATGAAGAAATGGCTCATATGGAGCTGTTGCGCTTGGCATTACCAAGACGAGTATTTACCTTATCCCAGGCTAAATATGTTATTGACCGTGTTAGTTGGCTCTATGAGAATCGTAAACTGATTGGCGGTTTGAATTTTGTGGATGAACCAAAAATTTTACGTTTCTTCTTCGGAAAACTAGAACCTGTTTCTGATTGGCAAACTAAATTAGCTGCAAAGTTCAAAGAAGACTTTGGAGACAGCCTGTAAAGCTAAATGATACAAGTATCCCCACCTTTTCAAAGGTGGGGATTTGTTTTGTTATATAGCCCCGTCCCTATTATGGGTGAAAATTACTTTTCCTGAACTTCAGCTAGTATAATTTTTTCTTTAAAGCCACCACGTTCATTTCTTTTATCATCGGCAATTTTTTCAACTTCTTCCCATGTTAAACCTTTGGTTTCAGAAATAGCTTTAAGGACTTCTAAAATATCAGCAAGCTCCTCAACGCTATCACTGTCAATGAATTCATTTACTTCTTCAATAAGTTTTTCTTGTAATAACTTTTTATACTCTTGATCACTGGCAATTCTAGTTAATGGTTTTTTGTTAGCGTTAATAATAATATTAGGTATTTTATCTCTAACCAGTTTATTATGGATTGCTGTTGTCATTTGCGTCTCTCCTCATAGCATAGATTATATCTTCAATAATTTAATAATTTCTTTAATAACATTTCCTGGACGTTGATTTAGCCTATTAAAAGAAAATTCTTTTTCGTTGTCTTTTACCTTAACAATAAAATTATAATCTCCTACTTTTTCAGCAACCATATCAGTAATTTGAATAGATTCTACTGAATCTCTCTTGCTAATTTTATTCTTAGGAAAATTCACCTTTACATCATCATCAAGCCTTTTAAGCTCACGCCATAACCTTATTTCTGCACGATTTTTTAAATGAAGTTCAGGATAAACTTGGGCCTCTTGGAATAACTGCCAACTTGTCCGTTGAGGTGAAGCTGGACCATAACCTCCTGGTTTTATACCAAATTCCTTTCTATGCCATTCGGTAATAATAAATTTTACTACTAGTTCATCATGCCTCGACCTAGCTGGCATTTCTTTCAGTTCTTTTCTTTTCATAATTTTAAAACCACTTATTTGACCATAGTAGTAAATTCCCTGCTCTTCTTTGTTTCTAAACTTTTCTTTTGACTGATAAATACATACATACTCTAGCTCACCTAGGTAAGACTGAACCTCTTTTAAGTAAGTGTAATAAAAACTTTGGCCTAAACATACATCTAATTGCTCTCTTCTTCCCAAAGGACCAATTAATACATTTTTCTTATATGTTTCATCCGTAAAATAGCTCTGTGAACCTTCTTGAATAACTGTTCTCTCAAAGGCCGTATCAGGTGATTCTGTTATCAATTCTTCAAGGAACTCTTCCATTAAAATAGTTTGGCTCGGTAAAAAGGGAATTGCCCCAATACTTATTTTCTTAATGCTTTCATAAAACTTATGGGGTAAATTATTATTTCTACCAGCATAAGTGAGCTCATCATTGTGTGGAAATAAAATAAATGCGCCAAAAACACTTCGCTCAAAGCTCTGGTTCATTTTAGCTCTTGAAACCAAGGCATCACGGTAACGGTGCATTGCATTGATAGTATCTTCAGGGGGACCGGCTTTATGATATCTTTCTAAGTATCTAGGGTCTGCAGCTATCCGATACTTGGCATCAAAAACATAACGATAGCTTAAGCTTGAACCTTTCTTTTCTAATGTGAGCATATTGTCAGGCTTTTGAGTGATTGTAGGCAAATTTATAAAACTAGGATTGTAGGCGATTTTAAATACTTCTTTGTTAACAGGGTTTTGGTAAGTTAATTCAGATTTTTTACCTTTGATTAGGTTAACAGTAATTCCGCTACGGTCTACCTTAACCATATCATTACTTATAAGGTTGTACTTATTCCTAAGTAAAACATTTAACTTAAGGAAGCACCAATACTCATATAATTCTGCCAAACCTTTAATAGAAAGCTTAAACAAGTCAGACTTTATGTTTAATCCTTTTAAAAGCATTAAGTAATATTTAAAAACATCTCTATAACCAGGAGCCATTTGCATAACTAAAGAAGAGCTCTCCAGTTTTGGCAATACGCCAACTTCTCTTAGAAAACTGTTATGGCAATATTGCTTAAGTTCCCGGAGCATTAAGTCAATATTGTTGCACACTTGATTATCCACGACTTTGTTAGACGATCTAAGGTAATTAGCTTTAAAGTTCTTTAGCCTTTTTATTATTTGAAGAATGATCCATTTTAAAAAGCGATTTTCAAAAGTATCGTAGGTAAGCTGCTTGTTTCTATCTAATACTTTTCTTGGAACATTGCCTTTAGGGCTTTGTTGAAATAAATGCCGCCTCTGGGCAAGCCACTGAACCGTTTTTCCATTAACTTTTTTAACCTTTTCAGGTTTCACAATTCTTTCAGAAACATCAATCTTATAGTGTGGTTGGCGAGTAATTCTCTTTAATGCTTTAAAAAAATTATCGTATATTTGACTTATTATAAGAAAAAATTCAGTCTGGGTTGGCTTAACCTCACTTTTTAAAGCTGCAGAGAAATAAGTCTTTTTTAAAAAATCAAAGGCTAAGTTATATACCTCATCATTTACCTGAGATAATAACTGCCAAAAATCTTTTTGGTAATCCAGTTTGCTTGGGAATATTTCTAGTTCTACTGTGAGGAGGCTATTACCATCCCCCATAATCTCAAATCTAGTAAAACCAACTTCATCAGTAAAGTTTATCATTCCTGAAAGGACCCGTCCTTGTTTACCAGTAGGGGTAACTGCGTCTCTTAAATTACTATTTTCATGATAAAAGGCTAAATTTTTACTAGACTTTTCACTTCTTTCAATGATTATTTCATAGCTTGTCTGTTCAAAAAAACAAGGATATACCCCTCCCCCTAAAAAATCCACCAAACCGTCCCTACTGGGGCTGTATACTTTAGCCCATTGATATGCAGGGAATATATTTAGTGTGGCCTGAATTGTTTCACCATTAGGATCTAGGTGTAACTTAAAGTTTTCTACTGTATGGTTATTAACTTTTCCTTTTATGGTGAACTCAAAGTCATCAGTGCCTATTACTAGCAACTCTTTAACTTTAGATCCAGAAGGAGGTAAAGTTTTCATCTTGGAATCTCCCTTTTATAAATGAAAGCTTAGCTTTGCTCAATGGATACGTCTCAAGTAAAGGGGCTAGATTATCAAGTGTATCTTCAATAATTTTGCCACTGCCTTGAATTCTTGGAAGGATTTTTTGCATAATCTGATAATCTATTGCCTTTTCATCAGACATTAGTTTATTTATTTTATTATAGATAAGGTAAAAACAGAATTCATCACGTACCCTGTAGCCAATCTGTAAGCCTGCAGGCTCAAGTACTTTATTTATTTCTTCTAAGATCTTTACTTTTTCTACAATGTATCCTTCGTTGTCAAAATAACAGTCCTTTAGGGTTAAATAGTCACTTTTAAAGAATTCATTAGTTAAATTCATTCCCTCGGCTTCTTTAACAGATATATCAGGAAACATGTTTAAATTTATTGTTGAAAATTCTATTGTATTTGCTCTATCTAGCACCTTTTTGCTGAACGGGTGAGTTGTTTCATCCATATTGACTGTTCCAATTATGTATAGGTTTTCGGGAAAGCTAATTTCTTCGTCTAAACCATGTACTTTTACTGAAGTGCTCACAGTTTTTCCAAATGGGTTTTTCTTCCGAGACTCTATGGTACTTAGGAAATCACTAAAATAATATTCCACCCGAGCCAGATTCATTTCGTCTAGGCAAATGAAATATGGGTTGTCCAAATCCTGTTCTGCCCTCATAATGACTTGGGTAAGCTTTCCAGGGATAAACTCACCATGAAGATTAGCGTATCCTAGTAAATCAGTGCTGTCATTCCAATCAGGTCTGACTGGTATTAAGTTATATCTCCCATTTTCATTAGTGGCACCTATAGCTTCAGCAAATAACTCAACTAGTTTACTCTTTCCAGTTCCTGAAACACCTGCCAGTATGACAAATGGCTTAGTCTTAACACTAAGGTGAAAATTTTGTAGCATCTCTAAGTCAAAACTGAATCCTTTGTTTTTAATATATTGATGTATTCTTTGCAAGACCTCCTGACTAGATAAGTTTAACTCATTAGGCATAGCCATGCTATTTGCTCCTTTTTCAACCTGTTTAAGTTTAAAATAATAATCGCCACTTTCTTCTTGTACCACTTCTAGTAAAGAAAACTCTCCCGAGAAGTGAAAAAGCTTCCCTTTTGTTTCTCGTGTAAAAACTAAAATAGGATAGCCATTCTCCTTGGATTCAATTATCGTTTTGTTAGAACGCAAGTTTAAATTATAAGTTTTTTGCCCAGTCTGAGAATCTGTGCGACCCTCTAGGTAATATTTTAGTAAGTCTTGTTTCTCATTTAGCCACTGGTTATTATAGCTTTCGCCTCCTATAGTACACAGTATAACAACTGCTTTAACCTCATCATTTTCAATTGGATGAATACCTTTTACTTGATTTATTTTCGATAATTGGGCTATATCCTTGGCTGAGACTGCATATTCTAAAGGCAATTTATTTAAATCTTTTAGTGTAATTTGCAAAGTATCAAGACTACTATAATACTCATATAAGTTTTGATAAATTATCTTTCTTACTTCTCTTCTTACTGTTTCCTGCATAAGTTCACTTGCAATATTAGCTTTGAACTTAAGTAACCCATCATGTCTATCATAGTCAATATAATCATGTAGTGCAGGAATTGGATTTTTAAGTAACAGCGACTTTACTTGGTGAAAAGATATGTGAAAAGGGTCTGCCATTCCTTTATCTTTGGCTTCAGCTAGCTTACGATTTTCTATTCGCTGCTTATAAAATTTGCTAAATTCAGCAGTTACATCGTCTATATCAGCTACTCCTTCTGTTGAACAACTTTCCAACATCGCTAACATAGTAACCATCATATATGAAGCTTGTTTTCTTTTTAGTTTAATTTCCAATAGGTTAGCAATTGACAATTTCATCACCCTTACTATTAACATAAAAACCATATAATGGTGTCTTTCGACATGCTTCTATTTTATCCTTTTATTAGATTAAATCATATGGATAACTACTCCAGTAGGCTGCCTCCCCTGCCTCCTGCTCCTGGAGTTGACCTGTCTTTTCTAACCACACGCCATTATAAACAACTGTTTTTCTTATTTACCTTTTACAAACAACTGTTATCTCCGTAATTTATGTAGTTGTTAACTGCTTATCTCCAAAAATAACACTATATAACTATAGTTGTAATTTTTCCTAAAGGTGAGGTGGAACTTACTCCAGGTAAGCTACTCAGAGATGTTCGAAAGCAAATAAATAACCCAGACGCATATAAGCGAAATCACTGGGCTTTCAAGGTTATTGGATAGGTTACACTTAATTGGACAATAAAGATAAGGTCATGTAAATTAATAAGTAGAAAAGGAGAGGTTTGCATGGCTAAAAGACAAAGAAGAACCTATACGGATGAATTTAAAGATCAAATGGTAAAACTCTATGAAAGTGGTAAGCCCAAAAAAGAAATTATGG
>NZ_JBNPXS010000042.1:0-23648 GCF_050433185.1 Desulfitispora alkaliphila | reverse complement strand
CACCTGTTCCCATGCCGAACACAGCAGTTAAGTCCTTCAGCGCCAATGGTACTTGGACCGAGAGGTCCTGGGAGAGTAGGTCGCTGCCAGACAATCAGAAACACTCACTTTTGTGGGTGTTTTTGTGTTAAACACATAATCCTTGTTTTTTAATGTAGAATATAGTAAAATATTGAGATAAGGACGATACTGAATATATCAGTTAAATGAATATCTAGGAGGAATTAAAATGGCAGAAAAAGGTACAATAAAAGTTAAAACTGGTCTAGCTGAAATGTTAAAAGGTGGAGTAATTATGGATGTAACTACACCAGAACAAGCAAAGATTGCAGAAGAAGCTGGTGCATGTGCTGTTATGGCTTTAGAACGCGTTCCGGCTGATATTAGAGCAGCTGGAGGAGTTGCCAGAATGGCAGATCCTACTGTAGTAGATAAGATACTAGAAGTAGTTAGTATTCCAGTAATGGCCAAAGCTAGAATTGGTCACTTTGTAGAAGCACAAATTTTAGAATCCCTGGGTGTTGATTACATAGATGAAAGTGAAGTTTTAACACCTGCTGATGAAAGCTATCATATTAACAAAAACGATTTTAAAGTTCCCTTCGTTTGTGGTGCGAAAAATTTAGGTGAGGCTCTTAGAAGAATTGGTGAAGGTGCAGCTATGATTAGAACAAAAGGTGAGCCTGGAACAGGTAATGTAGTGGAAGCTGTAAAACACATGCGAACTGTAATGGGTGAAATCAGAAGGCTTCAAAATTTACCAAAAGAAGAGTTAATGACAGCAGCAAAAGATATGGCTGCCCCTTATGAGCTTGTACTACAAGTTGCTGAGCAAGGAAGGTTACCAGTGGTTAACTTTGCTGCTGGTGGTATAGCAACACCTGCTGATGCAGCTCTAATGATGCAATTGGGAGTAGATGGTGTATTTGTAGGCTCAGGCATATTCAAGTCTGGAGATCCTGTAAAGAGAGCTAAAGCGATAGTTGCGGCAACTACACATTATAAAGATGCTAAGATGTTAGCTGAGCTTTCAAGAGATTTAGGAGAACCAATGGTGGGAATAGAAATTTCATCATTAGAACCGCAAGAAAGAATGCAGGAGCGTGGCTGGTAATAGAAGGAGAGTAGTATATGAAAATAGGAATATTGGCATTGCAAGGAGCATTTAGAGAACATATAAAGTCTTTAGAGCAGTGCGGATGTGAAACTATAGAAATTCGAACAGTAAATGACTTAAATGAGATTGATGGATTAGTTATTCCTGGGGGAGAAAGCACCACTATAGGAAAATTACTCTGTGATTTTAAGATGATGGATGATATTAAAACTAAAGTGGAAAATGGGATGCCGATATTTGGAACATGTGCTGGTTTAATAATCCTGGCTAAGGATATACATGAAAGTGAACAACCAAGGTTAGGGTTAATGGATATATCAGCTAAAAGTAATGCCTTTGGACGTCAAGTTGATAGCTTTGAAGTAGATATAAACATAGACGTTTTAGGTGAGAAATCATTCCCTGCAGTATTTATTAGAGCGCCCTATATTGAAAAGGTTGAACCAAATGTAGGAATACTAGCAGAATACCGAGACAAAATAGTTATGGCGCGGCAGGGAAATGTATTAGCTTGTGCATTTCATCCTGAATTAACTGATGACTTAAGAGTACATCAATACTTTTTACAAATAGTTGCTGAATCCAAAGAAATAATGCAATAAAGATATTGACATGAAAGCTTTAATGGTTTATTATAATCAACAATAGAATAAACAGTATTTAAACACTATGACGGGGAATAGTACGTCAAGATACTAGTTACAGAGAGTTGGTGGTAGGTGCAAACCAACCTAGTATTGATGGAATCCACCCCCCGAGTGGAGGGCAAACCCCTACGGCGATAGTCGTTACATATTAGCAAGTGGACAGTTTTCTGTCAAATAGGGTGGCAACGCGGGAAAATAACCTCTCGTCCCTAGTATTATACTAGGGATTAGGGGTTTTTTTGTATATAAAAATAAGATTAAGAGGAGCTGAGAAGAGTGTTTAAAGTATTAGTAGCAGACCCAATTTCAGAAAAAGGAATTAATATTCTAAAAGAAAATGAGAATGTGCAGGTAGATGTAAAATTGAAGCTTGCAGAAGACGAGATCGCTTCTATAATAGAAGATTATCAAGCTATTATTGTAAGAAGTGGAGTTAAGGTAACTAGAAAGATAATTGAGAATGCATCTAATCTTAAAATTATAGCTAGAGCAGGTGTTGGTGTAGATAACATCGATTTAGAAGCAGCTACTGAAAACGGGGTAGTAGTAGTGAATGCCCCTGAGGGGAATACTATAGCAGCAGCTGAGCATACTATTGCCATGATTACTGGTATAGCTAGAAATGTACCCCAAGCTCACGCAGAACTAAGGCAAGGTAAATGGGAGCGCAAAAAGTACATGGGGGTAGAACTTAGAGATAAGGTACTAGGGGTAGTTGGGCTTGGCAAGATTGGTACTGAGGTAATAAAGAGAGCTATTGCTTTGGAAATGAGAATTTTAGGCTATGATCCATTTATCTCAGAAGAAATGGCAAGCAAATTGGGAATTGAGTTGGCAGATCTAGAAACAATCTACAAAGAAGCAGATATTATAACCATGCATGTGCCAAAAACAGATAAGACAAAGCACATGCTCGGAGCAGAACAGTTTGAGATGATGAAGCCAACAACTTATATAGTTAACGTTGCTAGAGGCGGCATAATAGACGAAGAAGCTCTTTATGAAGCTATAAAAAATAATAAAATAGCAGGTGCTGCTCTGGATGTTTTCGAATCCGAACCAGCTACAGATTCTCCTCTGTTTGAGTTCAACTCAGTAGTTGTTACACCTCACTTAGGTGCTTCTACAGAGGAAGCCCAAGTAAACGTGGCAATTGATGTAGCAAAGGATGTTAAGCGAGTAATTGAGGGGAAATTTGTTAAAAATCCAGTTAATATACCTGCTGTTAAAAATGAATACAAAGACGTTTTGAACCCATACTTAGAGCTTATGGAGAAAATGGGTAAGATATGTAGCAAGTTAGGAGAAGGTAGACTTAATAAAATTGAGGTTAAATATAGTGGTGAATTGGCAAACTACGATACTACATCTTTAACAAACACATGCTTAAAAGGATTATTGAGGCCAACCCTTGGGGATGAAGTTAACTATGTGAATGCGCCTTATATTGCAAAAAATAGAGACATAAAAGTCAAGGAAAGCAAGACTTCTGAAATAGAAAAATACGCTAACTTAGTAAGACTTGAGTTAACAACTGATGCAGGAGTCAGATCTGTAGAAGGTACTATTTTCAAACAAGGAGAGTTTAGGATAGTTGCAATAGATGGTTATTCCATTGATGTTGATCCAAAGGGTCATTTGCTTATAGTACCACATACAGATAAACCAGGTATTATCGGTTTAGTAGGTACATATCTAGGCGAAGATAACATTAATATTGCAGGTATGCAAGTGGGTCGTAAAGAATTAGGTGGTATAGCAGTAATGGTACTAGCTGTTGATGAGGCTGTTTCAGAAGAGACTATTGAGAAAATAAATAAAATCGAAGCAGTAGTAGATGTAAAATATGTAAAACTGTAAAGGGTGGTAGTAATGCTAGACTTAAAGCAGATCAGGAGTAATCCCGAAGCTGTACGCCAGGGATTAGCAAAAAGAGGAGAAGAGTTTGCAATAGATAAAATAGTTTTCTTGGATGAAAAATGGAGACAACTATTAGTAAAAGTGGAAGAAATGAAAAGTAGGCGGAATCAGGTTTCTGAGGAAATAGGAAAGTTAAAGCGATCAGGAGAAAATGCCGATGAAATGGTAATTGAGATGCGCGATGTTTCTCAGAAAATAAAAGAAGTAGATGAAGAAATAAGGAATATTGAAGCAGAAATAAATAAAGAGCTTCTTACTATTCCGAATGTCCCTCACGATTCTGTACCAGCAGGTACAACTGAAGAGGAAAATGAAGAAATTAGAGTATGGGGAGAACCTACTAAATTTGAATTTGAACCTAAAGCCCACTGGGATATTGGAACGGAACTGGACATTTTAGATTTTGAGCGTGGCGGAAAAGTTACAGGGGCAAGATTTACTTTTTATAAGGGTATGGGGGCTCAACTGGAAAGAGCTTTAATAAATTTCATGCTAGACATTCATACAAGTGAACATGGCTATGAGGAAATATTCCCGCCCTTTTTAGTCAATCGAGATAGCATGACTGGGACTGGTCAGTTACCAAAATTTGAAGATGATGCCTTTAAAGTCGCAGGTAGCGAGTTTTTCCTAATACCTACAGCTGAGGTTCCTGTAACTAACTTGTATAGAGATGAAATATTAACTGCTGAGCAGTTGCCTATTATGCACACTGCCTATAGTGCTTGCTTTAGAGCTGAAGCTGGAGCCCATGGAAGAGATACTAGAGGGCTTATTAGACAGCATCAGTTTAATAAAGTAGAGCTTGTGAAATTTGCACAACAAGATAACTCTTATGAGGAACTAGAAAAGTTAACTAATAGTGCAGAGGAAATATTAAAGAGGTTAGGACTACCATACAGAGTCGTTTGCCTGTGCGGAGGAGACTTAGGGTTTTCTGCAGCTAAAACATATGACTTAGAAGTTTACCTTCCAAGCTTTAATGGCTATAGGGAGATATCCTCATGCAGTAACTTTGAGGACTATCAAGCACGAAGGGCAAACATTAAGTATAGGCCTGAACCTAAAGCGAAGCCGATTTTGGTACACACACTTAATGGATCAGGGCTTGCAGTAGGACGTACTGTTTCAGCTATTTTAGAGAATTATCAGCAGGAAGATGGCACTGTAGCAATACCAGAGGCGTTGCAGCCTTATATGGGAGGAAAAAAGGTAATAGGAAAGAAAGGTTAAAAAAAGGGTGCTATCAGAGCACCCCTTTTTCTTATTTCCAAACAATATTATCAATAATCATATTGGCCCTTGGGTAAAATCCATCACCATATTCATAGGGGAAGTGAATTGTAATAGTAAATTCTTTTGCTTGGTACTCACCCTTGTAGATAGAACCAGTGGTATCAGCATCAGTGACAAAGTACGCTGCTTCTATGGCCCAAGGATAGTTGTCATAAGAAGAGAATTCTTCAACTATGGTCCAATCATTCTCATTAGCTACATCTACAATCCCCTTTTGAATTTTCACATAGACATCCTTGTTCTCAACTTGATTGAAGTTAGCATAAAACTTTACCCCATCTCCAGTTTTTGAGTCAAAAGCTTGAGCCTTCATGTCTTCTGGGTAGTAAGTATACATTGTATCATCTTCGTATAGTTGTAGATTGATTGTTTCTTCCATACCTTCAATCAGAATGATGGCTTCTTTAGTAGGAGGCAATTCTGAATACTGGCCATTTTTGCCATGATCATTTTGATCACCATTACTTGGAGCCTCCTGATCATTGCCGCAGGCTGTAAAGAGAAGACCTATGGCAAACATAAAAATGGTAAATAATATCAAGCCCTTTTTTTTCATTGATAATTCATCTCCTTTGTTGTATAATTAATTTCGTTGCTTATTTTATAAGACGTAAAACAAGCACAAATTGTTTCATAAAAGAATAAAAACATTCATTTATTATGTAAAAGATTTTCTTGACAAAAACATGATTTAATGATAAGATTACTATTGTTTTCACGTTTAATATTTCTAGGAGGGGTGTCCGAGCGGTTGAAGGAGGCGGTCTTGAAAACCGTTGAGCCTTTGCGGGTTCCGTGGGTTCGAATCCCACCCCCTCCGCCATTAAAGCTAATAATAAGCTACTAACTTTAGGTTAGTAGCTTTTTTAAAAAATATGGAGAGATGGCCGAGTAGGTCGAAGGCGGTCGCCTGCTAAGCGATTATACGGGCTAAAACCCGTATCGAGGGTTCGAATCCCTCTCTCTCCGCCATTTAATTTAGACCTCAGAGTCCACTAATAATAGTGGACTTTTTTACACCGATGGAGAGTATAACTTTCCATCGGTGTAAGTAAAACTAATATAAAAGGTGTGATACAAATGGATCACAATAAATACATGAAGCTAGCTATTGAAGAAGCAAAAAAAGCTGCTGCTCGAGGTGAAGTTCCAGTAGGTGCAGTAGCTGTTTTAGATGATCAAGTAGTGGCTACAGGTTATAATCAAAAGGAATTGAAACAAGACCCTACAGCCCATGCAGAGATTTTGGCTATTACAGGGGCAAGTAAGGTCTTGAATACATGGAGATTAAGTGGTGTTACACTTTATGTTACTTTAGAACCATGTACTATGTGTGCCGGCGCTATCGTTCAGTCTAGATTAGATAGGGTCGTATTTGGTGCCAGTGACATTAAAGGTGGAGCCTGCGGCACATGTTTTAACCTAGTTGATAGTTCATTACTCAACCACAGAGTTGAAGTTGTAGCTGGTATAGAGGAAGACCAGTGTAGTCAATTGCTAAAAGACTTCTTTAGAGGATTGAGAAATTAAGTTACTTACTTAAGCCTTTAAGCAAGGTATCTGTGTTGTGCTTCATCATGTCAATATATGTCTCAGCACCGCTCCCGGGTAAACCTACAGCATCAGTATAAAGCTCTCCTGCGATGGGAATATCAGCTTCATTGCTCACGGTATTCATATATCTACTGTCTACGGTTGTTTCTACAAAAAGTGCTGGGAGCTCTTTTTCAATAGCTAATTCTACAATGCGAGATATTTGTTGAGGAGTGCCTTCTTCATGGGAATTTAATTCCCAAATTCCCTCTGTGTGGAAGCCGTAGGCCTCACCATAATACTTCATAGCATTTTCACTAATTACTATAATTCTATTTTTTTCTGGGATTTGTTGTACTTGTTCTTTTATCCATGCATCTAACTTTTGCAGTTCAACTTTATAAGCAGCTGCATTTTCTCTATAATGCTCTTCTCCTTCCGGGTCTAATTCGATTAAAGCAGTTAAAATGTTTTCTACATAATAATCAGCAATTAACTGGATATCAAGCCATGCGTGGGGATCTGGTGTATCCTCACCAACCAAGGGAATGGGTGTAACCCCATCTATTGCGTGAATAATTTTTGTGTCGCTTACATTGCCTATATTAGCCTCAATTCCCTCTTCTAGATGAAAACCATTTAAAATAAACAGATCAGCATCGCTTATTTTTTGCATATCGCTGGGCAATAGCTCATAATCTTCAGGTTCTTCACCAATGGGGATAAGAAATTCAACTGTTCCTCTATCGCCTAAGATGTTTTCTACAAGATCACTTAATATAGACAGACTTGTTACAATATTTAAACCTTCATTTTCATTACCCTCACTTGCATCTTGCTCAACACTGTCTTGCCCGCATCCTGCAGCTACTACTAGAGTAAAGATTAGCACGATGCAGAGAGTAAATAAGGCTCCCTTTTTCTTAAACATTCTTACCTTCACACTCCTTTTAGTAATTTATTATTAGCACGAGCCATGTAGGCTCGATATTTTTGAAAAAATAAACCTTGTTTTGGTGAGAATAAAAAGCTCAAACCAAATAATATTGAAGCTACTAATACAATTGATGCACCTGTGGCCACATCGTAGATAAAGGAAAAGTAGACACCTGTTACTGCAGAAAACACTCCGAAAAACATGGATAGCAAAAGCATTATGGGCAAGCGATTTGTCAATAAATAGGCAGTAGCACCAGGGGTTATTAGCATAGCAACTACTAGAACTATACCCACAGTCTGCAGTGAAGCTACAGTAACTAAAGATAGGATTAACATTAGGGCGTAGTGGATTAGCTTTGTTGGTAAACCCACTGCTTGAGCCATAGTTGGATCAAAGGTGCTGAGCACTAATTGTTTGTAAAAGAGCAGGACACAGGTAATCACAAGGACCCCAATTGATAATGTCATCAGCAAGTCTGCTTGCGAAACGGCCAATACATTGCCAAAAAGGATATGCCACAGGTCTACTCCTGTTCCTCTTCTAGCTGTGATCATCACAATTCCCAAGGCAAAGCTGGCTGTAAACATTATGCCGATAGCAGAATCGTCTTTGATCTTGCTATTTTGTGAAATATAGCCTATTCCTAAGGCAGTGAGCACTCCAGTTATAACAGCACCGATAAAGAAACTAAATCCTAAAAAGTAGGCTATTGCTACTCCTGGCAAAACTGCGTGAGAGATAGCGTCCCCCATTAAAGCCATGCCCCTTAAGATAATAAAGCAGCCAATGAGCCCACAGATAATCCCAACTAAAATACCGGCCCCCATGGCATTTTGCAAATAAGTATAGCGAGCCAAGGCATCCAAGAAAAAATTTATATTTTCCATTACTGGTTCACCACCATGTATTCTTCGCTGTTAGAAAAAGCTGCTACTTTGCCATCATAAGCTTGCCGCAAATTATCTAGCTTAAAGACGTCTTCTCTTTTGCCACAGGCAATGAGCTTATTCTTTAAGAGAATTAAGCTGTCGAAATAGCTTTCTGCTTTACTCAAGTCGTGGTGAACTACAAATAATGTTTTGCCCTGGTTGCACATATTTTTTAGAAGACCCATAATCATATTTTCTGAAGTAATGTCAATTCCCGCAAAGGGCTCATCTAGGAAAAATAATTCTGCCTCCTGAGCTAAAGCTCGAGCTAAAAATACTCGCTGTTGTTGACCTCCTGATAATTGACCAATTTGTCTTTTCCGAAGATCATACATTTTTACTTGCTTAAGGCTATTTTCTACTATCTTATAATCTTTTTTTCTGGGGAAACCCCACCAGGATATGTGGGGGTAACGGCCCATCATAACAACATCTTCTACCAAAGCGGGGAAATCTAAGTCTATGGAACTGCGCTGGGGTACGTAGGCAATTTCTTTGCGCACTTTTACAATGGGCTTATTCATTATCTTGATCTGCCCACAATCAATACTCATTAAACCCATGATGGCCTTTATTAGAGTTGACTTTCCAGCTCCATTAGGGCCAATAATACCTACAATTTGTTGTGGAGTAATAGAGAAAGATATATCTTCGAAGGCTCTTTTTCCATCATAAGAAACTGTTAAATTGCTAACCTCAACAATTGAATTCATAGCATCTCCTCCTCAAAAGTCTTTTGACTTCAGAAAGTAGCAGCGAATAATAAAGTTAAATGCGGCTAACCTGAACTAATAGTATTATATTTTCCTATGCTATTTTGGTGTTTGTCTCATAGAATATTTTATTGAAACAAGAGAGCCCCAACTCCTATTAGGGTTGGGGCTCTCTTGGGTTCTCCTTTAAATAAGCTTCTTTGTACTTATAAAAGTCTTTTAAAAAATGCTGGTTATCCTTCATAAAACCTACTAAAGCAGAGATAACCCTATAGTTATTGAAGCTAAAATAGTGCTCCATAGTTTCTACGTCTTTTTGAAGGTTATCCGTTGCTTTTATTAAAGTGAGAAATTCTCGCAGGGTATTGTGACGATCTAGGAAATATTGACCCAGTTTTTTGCCTTCACTTGTAAGGTGAATCATTCCATATTTCTCATACTCTAACAGGTATTTTTCGCTAAGTTTTTGGATCATTTTGGTAACTGATGGAGGTTGTACGTTAAGACTTTCGGCTAAATCATTCACCCTGGTATAACCGTTTTTCTGACTTAAGCGATAAATCATTTCTAAATAATCTTCCATACTAGCAGTCAAAGCATTCTCCCGAGCTGATATTTCGTAACCTCGGGCAGTATAAAATTGTTCATCCATTTTATCCATTTCCCATGTACCTCCTAGAGAAAAACCTTCTTAGTAAACAATTATATGCACTAACTTTTTTAGACATAACTAAAACTGTAAATATATGATTTTTTTAGCTATTGATCTATATTGTTTAGTACAATACAATATAAGTATTTAATTAAGTGAGAAAGAAGGGCTAGAATTGGGAGAAGCAAGAGTTATTGGGGAGAGGGAAAAGGGTATTATCTTTGCACTAATAGCATATGTGGCGTGGGGTTTATTACCACTATACTGGAAGTTGTTAAATCAAGTGCCTGCAGACCAGGTTTTGGCCCATCGAATACTATGGTCTTTTTGTTTTGTTGGGATAATCTTGACCATAGCGGGTAGTTGGAAACGTGTAAAAACTACACTTTCTAGCTTTAAGCATTTAAAACTAATATTTGCATGCGGGTTTATTATTAGCTGTAACTGGTTTACCTATATTTGGGCTGTCAGTGTAGATCGTGTAGTTGAAGCCAGTATGGGATATTATATCAGTCCCCTTGTAACAGTATTATTAGGTGTAATTATCTTAAAAGAAAAGCTAAGCTTTTGGAGTTGGTTTGCAGTTATATTGGCAGGGGCAGGAGTGGCGGTTATGACGATTAATTATGGTCAAATTCCATGGGTTGCCCTAACTTTGGCACTTACCTTTGCCTTTTATGGATTAATGAAGAAGATGCTTAAGGTCGATTCTATTACTGGCCTGTTCTTGGAAACAGCTGTAATGATGCCATTGGCATTAGCGTATTTAATTTTTCAGCAATCACAGGGATTTGGAGCAGTAGGTAGTGTTTCTACTACTGTATTTCTACTGCTAGTGGGAGCTGGTGTGGCTACGGCTTCACCACTGTTGTTTTTTGCCATGGGTGCTCATCGGGTAGAACTGTCTACATTGGGTTTTATTCAATATATAGCTCCTACAATTAGTCTGTATTTAGGTGTAGTAGTGTTTAAGGAAGAGTTTACTCAGGCTCATATGATAGGGTTCGGTTTTATTTGGGTAGCATTATTTATTTACACTGCAGTTAACTTTAAATTTAAGAATAAGGTTCGCCAACAGGAAGTAGCTTCCAAAGCGTAGGCTCTTGACTTTTTCGGGTAGAGAATATACTATTTAAAATGTTAATGTTAAGAAAAGGTTAAAAGTCAAGTTTTTCTATAATTTGGGGGAGAGCAATATGCTAGCAACAATAGATGAGAAGCTTTTTCATATTTTCTTTAATACTACTATGGATAATGCACTGTTAGCCAACCTTTCTATATTTGCTACAAATATGTCGTCAAAATTATTTGCTATTATCTATATAACAATTATAGGGATTTTAATATGGAATCGTAGCAAAAAACTGATACCTTTTATAATTGCGCCTGCCACTGCGGTTGTAATAGTTCAATTGTTTAGATTCCTTTATGAAAGGCCGAGGCCCTTTGTGGCTTTAGAAATAGAGAGTTTAATATATCATGCTCCTAATGCATCTTTGCCCAGTATGCATGCAGTAAGTGCCTTTGTGATCGCTATGGCAATCTATTATGTATATAAAAAACTAGGGGTAATAATGCTACTTTTAGCTACTATGACTGCCTTGTCAAGGGTAATGGTTGGAGTACACTATCCCCTTGATATATTAGCTGGGGCGCTACTTGGAATAGCTCTTAGTGCATGTGTATTTAATTTTTCTAATTATTTTGAAATACGTGCAGGATTTTTAAAAGCCAGGTAGAATACCTTTAGATACAATCAAGTGGCAGAAGCCACTTATACATTATTGTTTTACGAACTTAATCTTAAAAAGATAATAACGACTAATTAAACTGCGAAAGTTTATTTCTGTCAGAAGACAGGGGTAATTTTTGCAGTTTTTTATTTTATGTTGGAGCTCACTAGGCAGAGCTTTAACCTCCTAATTTTCATATATACTTTTTTTAAGCATCTGTTGTTTGGATGCTTCCCTTTTAAAACTTCTGACCATAATTTTGGCCAGATTAAATAAATAGATGAGGTGATTTATTTGCATCTTCCAGACGGTGTTGTATCAGGTCAAATTAGCTTTTTGGGTTACGGATTATCCTTTTTGATTACAGTTGCGACTACAATTAAGCGAGAGCTTGCTCGAGAGATGGCAAAGATTAGTTTAGTGACTGCAGTTTTATTTGTTGCCTCAATTATTACTATCCCCATGGGATATACTACGGTACACTTTTCATTTTTGGGATTTGCTGGAGTTCTCTTAGGCCCTAGAGCCTTTGTTTCAGTAGCAATTGCTGTTTTTCTGCAGTTGATGCTGTTTAAGCACGGAGGAGTTAGCACCTTGGGCATCAACGTACTCAACCTAGGAATGGGAGCCCTTGTGGGCTGGCTAGTATTCAGCTCTAGTAAGTTTCTTATAAGGGAAAACGAAAGAAGACGCAACATTAAAGTAGTGACTGTATTTGCTGGACTAGCAGGAATGCTGGCAGGTGTCACAAAGGTGGGGATGGGGTCAACTGTATTATTTTTAAGTGGGTATCCAGTATCGGTAGCGGGAACGCTGTTTGCTGCCCATGTGCCCATATTTATCATCGAAGGAATAGCAACTGGCTTTTTAGCGGGAGCGCTTTTAAAAGCAGGTACTAAGGTACTTTACATAAAGAATATATAAGTTAAAACGTGGAGGGGACAGAATGAAGAAAATTAAAATGTTGGCATTAACATTAGTATGCACTATGCTCTTTGCAACATCGGCCTGGGCTCACGAGCTCTGGTTGGAGACAGATGGCCAAGGAGAGGTGGGAGAAGAGCATACTGTAGATGTGTTTTGGGGACATTTTCCTAAGAATATAGATCCTGATAGTGCCTACTTTGATGCTATAGCAGAAGGACAGATTTGGCTTCTTACTCCCCGGGGAGAGAAGGTTGACCTAGAGATGGAGAAGCTAGATGATCGCTATCGAGTTGTATTTACCCCTGATATGGGTGGAGACTATCAGGTTATTTTTTATCACGACAGAGGAGTTCTTGATTTTCGTCATGGGGAGCCACAGGGAATCCAGAATGTAGCCACTACGGCCAAGGCTTATGTGAATGTTTACGGTGACGAGGATGTGGAGGCGTGGGATCAATTATCAGGACTGCCCTTTGAAGTGCGAGTACTCACAGATGTAGGTCATTTGCACGCCGGTGAAGAAGTGGAAGCTCAATTAATGTACAGTGGAGAACCACTTAGTCAAGTAGATATTATTATAATTTCTCCCGAGGAGCAGGTAACAGAAGCAACAACTGACCAAGAAGGAAAATTTAGCTTTACCTGCACCATGGATGGACCTTGGCTGATAAAGGCAGGTTATTTTGACCATAGTATTGATAAAGTAGATGGAGAAGAGGTTCTTGGAGCTCGCTTTACTACTACAGCACTGATTAACTCTAATAGCTATGAATCTCAAGCTATTGTTGCAGATGAGCAAGTAGAAGCTTCAGATACTGCAGAGGTGGTAGGTGACGCTAAAAGTGATGAAGGAAGCAGTACTTATCTATATATAATAGCTGCGGTACTATTGGTAGGGGCAGGAGTTATGTTTGTTAAAAGCAAAAAATAAGGAAAGGGGAAGTGAGTAATTGAGATTTTCTGTAATAGCTATAATAATGGCAATAACTTTTTTAAGCTTTTCTGAAGAAGCCTATGCTCATAGAATGTTAATTCGAGATATGGAGCCTGGTATAGTCAAGGTAATATACGACGATGGTACAATTGCCAAGAGGGCTCAAGTAATACTTTACAGTGGGCAGGATGAAGAGTTATTTAAAGGTAATGTCAGTGAGGAAGGAATTTTCAATTATGACAAGACGCTGCAGCCCAGTAAAGCAGTTGCTGATGATGGAATGGGCCATAGAGCTGAATACGACTTCTCCAAAGGAGAAGTAATAGAAACATCCAACACTCCTAAGGCCGTGTTGGGAGTGTCTATGCTAGTCTTTATTGCTGCCTTTTTTAATTATAGGAACAAGAAGTAGGTGGGTTGTCCAAAGGTTGATGTAACCTTTTGGGCAGCCTGTTTATTTTGCAGCTGGAATATAATATAATAATGGGAAATGAGTGAATAAAGGGGATAAAATATATGAGTGAGGATGAGGAGTTAAGTAAGCTGGAAAAGCTTCAGTCACTTTTTATTGCAATTGCAATAGCTATAGGTCTACTACTAAGCTCCTTTGAGTTAGTTGCAAAACACGCGGGAAGCTTAATTGTCCCTGCATTAGTTATTATGCTGTTTTTGATTTTTCTACAGCTGCCCTTAAAAAATCTAAAGGCTGGATTTACTAACGGTAAAGTAGCAATGCTCAGCATAGCTATTAATTTTATTGTAACACCTGTATTGGCCTACTTGTTGGGTAGCCTGTTTTTACAGCAGTATCCCCAGTTGTGGGTAGGCTTTTTTATGCTGATGATCACTCCCTGCACTGACTGGTATCTGGTTTTTATTAGCCTCTCAAAGGGAGATGTGGGATTGGGCTTGAGCTTGCTTCCCTGGAATCTATTGCTACAGCTATTGTTGCTGCCAGCCTATTTGGCATTTTTTGCAGGAACTATAATTGAAATTGACGGCAGCCTGTTGCTGTGGAGTATTATAACGGTACTTTTACTGCCCTTAGTTGTAGCCTTTTTGATTAGGATAGTAGCTATAAAAACAAAAGGGGAGGAATTTTTCAAATGTAGGGTAGAACCCATGGGCAATTATCAATTTATCTTCCTTTTGATTGCCATCGGGGCCATGTTTGCCTCACAGGGCGCTGAGCTACTGAGTAACTTAAAGCATATGCTCACCTTACTCATGCCTATAGGTGCTTTTTTTGTAATTATATATGTGTTAAATCAGCTATTAGCAAGTCGATTATCATTTAAGTACGGTGAAAGAGTGACCATTACCTTTACTACTATGGCAAGAAATTCGCCCTTGGCTCTGGCTATAGCAGTTACTGCGTTTCCGGATCAACCTCTGATAGCCTTGGTTTTAATAGCTGGACCTTTGATAGAGATACCTCTACTTTACATAGTTTCTAAGCTACTGATTAAAAGAAAAGCAGCCTTTACTAAAACCGACTATTGATGTATAATTATATCGAACAAATATTCGATAGGGGGTTTATCTTATGCTTTCTCACATTGAGCGGAAGGTGCTGAGGATTACGCTGAATATGGCCATAACCAGAAAAGGCTCTCCTACAGTTAGGGACTTGTGTATAAAAACTGGTAGAAGTCCTAAGAGTATGTTAGCTGTTATTAGGGAGTTAGAGCAGAAAAATTATTTAACTTATGATGGGCAAGAAATTGTGCTGAAAGAGCACTTCTTACAGCATCTTTACTAGAAGGGCAGTTCTTAAAATCCACTCATGAGCATAAATTAAGGTTAAATTAGCTCGTGGAGGGAAAAAATTGCTGGAAACTATTATTAAGCTTTTGGAGCAATACAGCTATCCACTGATATTTTTTGGCACCATGGTGGATCAGTCTGGGGTGCCAGTTTTCATAATAATGGCAGGGGTGTTTTGTTCAACGGGAAAAATTGAAGCCACATCTGGATTTATTACAATTATGGTGGCATTAATTATAAGTGATTTCCTATTATTATACTTGGGCAATTATATTAAGCGATACAAGTGGGGCTACAGTAAGCTCCTACCTACCTTCTTAGTGCTATTTTTTAATAAATATGGGGGAAAGGTAGTACGCATAGGTGCCCACACAATTTCTAAAAACCAGCTGCTATTTTACATTTTTTCAAAGCACCTGCCTGGTGTGGGTAAGGTGGTGCCCATGTTCGTAGGGTATACAGGCAAGAGCAAGTTGAAAGCGATGCTACTTTTCACCATAGGAAATCTGATATACGGGAGTATTTTTTATTTTATTGGGTTTGTGGTAGGAACTGCAGTTATAAATCACTCCTTAATAATTGGCTTGGCTATGGTTTTGGCATTTGGCCTAATATACCTATTATTTGCCAAGAAGGTGGAGGACATCAACTATTGACATTTTAAGCGGATTAGACTATAATATTAATTCGTTGGACAAATTATATAACATCTATGGAGAGGTGGCTGAGTGGCTGAAGGCGCTCGCCTGGAAAGCGAGTAGATGGGTTATACCTGTCTCGAGGGTTCAAATCCCTCTCTCTCCGCCATTGCATACTAGGACCCAGATTTTACTGGGTTTTAATATATCTACATTCCTTGTATTTAGGGGAATAATGGTGTATAATACTATTTACAGCTAAAAATGATATAAAGTTTGGTCGCGCTAGATGGGGAGGTAGCGGTGCCCTGTACTCGCAATCCGCTATAGCGAGGTCGAATGCTCGCCCTCGGAGTATTTCTTGTGAGGTCTGGCTCAGGTAAGTGGTGTTGACGAATGGGTCCTACGCAACAAGAAATTGTGAACCCCGTCAGATCCGGAAGGAAGCAGCGGTAAGCAATCAAGCTTGTGTGCCGTAGGGTTGCCTGTTTTGAGCTAACTGTTTGAGTAACGCTCGGAAGTTTACTTCAAAGGCGAGCTGCGCGGCCATTATAAATAATAAATAGAAGATGGCCAGTGTGCCGTCTTTTTTTCTATTTCCATTATTGATTTTGAGAAATGCTTGTTCTATAATTTGAAGCAACGATAAAGGGAAGCAAGGTGACAAATATGAGCTATATTGCCCTGTACAGATCTTGGAGACCCCATAACTTTAAACTAATTGTAGGTCAAGAGCATATAAGTAAGACTCTAAAGAACGCTGTTAAGAATGAGCGAATTGCTCATGCTTACCTGTTTTGTGGCCCGAGGGGGACAGGTAAGACTACTAGTGCTCAGGTCTTGGCTAAGGCAGTAAACTGTTTAAACCTATCCGAGGGAGAGCCTTGTAATGAATGTGAAGTTTGCACCAGTATTAATCGCGGTTCAGCATATGATGTAATTGAGATTGATGGGGCATCCAATCGAGGTATTGATGAGATAAGAGATTTAAAGGAAAAGGTTAAGTTTGCACCTACCCAATGTAAGTATAAAGTATACATTATAGATGAAGTACATATGTTAACCACAGAAGCTTTTAACGCTCTGTTAAAAACCTTAGAAGAGCCGCCAAAGCATGTGATTTTTATTCTGGCAACTACCGAGCCTCATAAATTACCATTGACAATACTGTCCCGGTGCCAGCGATTTGATTTTAAACGAATAACAAATAATGATATTATAAATCAATTACAGTTTATTTGTGCAGAGAGCAGTATAGAAGCTGACTACGAGGCTCTTTATTTGATAGCTCGGGCTGCCGAGGGAGGGATGAGAGATGCACTCAGCCTCTTAGACCAAGCTATAACATTTACCAGTGGAAGAATAACTACTAGTGATATAACTGATATTATTGGTACTGTTGGTGATGAATTGTATATAGATTTTAGCCAAAAAATATTAGAATGCGATAGTTCAGGATTACTCTTTATCATAGATGAAATGTCCCGAGAGGGAAAAGATTTAGGGCAGTTTATATGGGGCTTGATTGACCATTATCGCAATTTGCTAGTTTTAAAATTTGGTGGAGATAAAGATTTAGTTAACTTACCGGAACAGTTTCTTGAGCAACTTGAGCTACAAGTAAAGTCATACAGCCAGGAAAGAATCTACCAAGCGATTGATTTATTAACTCAGATAGAACGAGAAATGCGCTATGCAGTTAATCAAAAACTATTAGTTGAGATGATTTCTATTAAGTTGGCTAGGGGAGTTGAAGAAAAGAAATTTGTCCAAGTTGACACAAGGGAAAAGTCTAAGGTAAAATTAGATAAACAACCTAAACAAGGGCAGTCTAAGCCTGAGGTGAAATCGGAAAGTCAAAGCACTGCCCAATTTAATATTGAGAACATAAAAACTAAGTGGCAACAAATCTTAAATAAGGTAAAGCAAAAGAAAATATCACTTCACGCTTTTTTGTTAGAGGCGCAACCTGCTAAAATCCATGATAATGTCTTAACGATTGCATTTGATCCTGGATACGGCTTTCACCGGGAAAAAGCAGACCAACGAGACAATAGAGAAATTTTAGCGGAAGCTATAAAAGAGGTTACATCTTATGAAATACAGGTAGCTACTGCTATTAGAGATAGCGAAGCTGATGAAAAAGGACAAGTGCAAGGTGAAAGTAGCTTTGTAGAAGATGCGAAAGAGTTTTTTGGAGAAGAGTATGTTAATGTTATAAATAAAGATAGGGAGGTTTAAAAATGGGTTTTGGAAATATGAACAAGATGATGAAACAAGCACAAAAAATGCAAGCGCAAATGGAAAAAATGCAAGCAGAACTAGCTGAAAAGGAAGTTGAAGCTAGTGCAGGTGGTGGAGTGGTGACAGCTGTAGCTAACGGTAAACAGGAAGTTGTGTCAATCAAAATTAAGCCTGAAGCAGTTGATCCAGATGACGTAGAAATGATGGAAGACTTAGTTTTAGCTGCAGTTAATGAAGCATTGAGAAAATCTCAAGAAATGATGAGTCAGGAAATGAGTAAGATTACTGGTGGCATGAAAATGCCTGGCTTATTTTAAGTAGAAATATGCTTTACTACGCAAAACCTATAGCAAGATTAATAGAGGAACTCAGTAAACTGCCAAGTGTTGGGCCCAAAACTGCACAACGCCTGGCGTTTTACATTTTAAATTCCCCTCAAACAGAGGCTAATAAATTGGCTCAGGCTATAATTGATGCTAAAGAAAAAACAAGATACTGCTCCCTTTGTAATAACTTAACTGAAGCAGATCCGTGCATTATTTGTGAAAGTCAAAAGCGGGATAAAAGCATCATCTGTGTAGTGGAAGAGCCCAGGGATATAGTAGCTATTGAAAAAACAGGGGAGTACAAAGGATTGTACCATGTTCTTCATGGGGCTATTTCACCAATGGATGGAATAGGGCCCGAGCAATTAAAGCTAGATCAATTGCTCTATAGAGCTAAAAAAGAAAATGTTAAGGAAATAGTAGTTGCAACTAACCCCAATGTGGAAGGTGAAGCTACTGCTATGTATATTTCCAAATTAGTTAAGCCCTTAGAGGTTAAAACTACTCGCATAGCTCATGGATTGCCCATGGGTGGAGATTTGGAGTATGCAGACCAAATGACCTTGCTCAAAGCTTTAGAGGGACGAAGGGAAATATAAGAATAAAAATAGGAAGTAGTCTTTTGGGGGCTACTTCTTTTTTACTCCCCAATGACTTTTCCAATGAAAATTGAGTAATTAACCTGAAACTTGTACATATATATATGGAAAAGTGGTTTTGGGAGGATGAGCATGAAAAACCTAAATAATTTAATTAATCATTTAGCATCACAAGTGATTAAGGTAGAAGAGTCCCAAGATGATCTCGGTAGAAGTTTAGAAGAAGCTAAGAGAGAATGGAAGATAGCTAATCAATACTTTAATCAGGTGACCGATGAAAAATTAATAGATTATGCTATTCATCGCATGGAAGCAGCTGAAAGAAGATATATGTACTTGATGGAGGAAATGAGGAAGCAGCATACACAAGGTACCCATAACGAAGATCAGGAGGTATTGAAATGAGCTTTGATTTGAATATGTTATTTGCCATATTACTTGTGATTTTCCTAATATGGATTATTGGGAAAATATTACTAAAGCCTTTAAAGCTAGTTGTAAAGTTACTTTATAATTCTCTTATAGGTTTGATACTACTTTTAGTAATCAATTTTCTTGGAGCTTATATTGGTTTTACAATAGCTATTAATATTGTTACTGTGCTCGTAGCGGGCTTTCTTGGTATTCCGGGAATAATACTACTCTTAATACTACAATTCATACTTGTGTAAAATTTGAATTAGTCCTATCAATGTTGCTTTTCGAAAAATTAACAACTAACTTAATTCTTTGTCCTTTGTTGACTCTATATAAAAATTTAAAGTATACTTATCCTTGTCTAGGATAGTAATGGCAACAAGTTTAAACTTGTTGCTTTTGTTATTTAGTGATAAAATTTGCGGTATTTTCAAATAATAAAAAGAGTTGATTTCAAAAAAGGTTTAACTAAGTGAGGTGACTGGATAATTGAGTAGAATTGTAGAAGCTTACATAGGAGAGTACGCTAGCGGGAAAAGTGAAAATGCGGTTAATCGAGCAATACAATTGGCAAAAGAGGGGCGGAAAGTCACCATAGTTGATTTGGATTTAGTTGAGCCGTTTTATACATTGCGTCCTATCAAAAAGGAATTAATGAGTTTGGGGATTGATGTAGTGGCCTGGGAAACTAAAGAAACCCTGGGCTTAGGTGAAGCTGGTTCAGTAATAAAACCTGAAATGCGATGGGTTTTAAGACGTACAGGGGATCTAATATTAGATATAGGTTATGGTGTAGAGGGGGCAAAAACCCTCAACATTATTGAAGGTATAGAAGATGAAGAAGCTTTCAAAGTAATAGTTGTAGTTAATGTTAGTAGACCAATGACTTCATCTGAGGAAGATATAGTGGAATACTTGCAAAGTCTAGGACAAGTAGATGGGATTGTCAATAATACACACTTAGGCGATGAAACTGACCTGGATGTAATCCAGCAAGGAGCCAAAGTAGTTACATCTGTTGCCAACAAGCTGTCAACTCCAGTAATAGCTACTGCAGTTGACGAAAAGTTTGCAGCAGATATAGGCGAAACCGATTGTATGGGAAACAGTATACGTGTTTTGCATCGCTACATGCCCAAGACATTTTGGTAAGTAACCATTTTTCCCAGACTATTTAAAAGTAAGGAGAACTAATAGGAGGTGTTTTACTCATGGCTAAAAAGCCAATTGAAGGAGAAAAGAAAGTTTTTATGACGGGTAACGAAGTAGTGGCCTGGGCAGCTCTTGCTGCAGATGTGGATATTATGTACGGTTACCCAATCACTCCTCAAAACGAAGTAATGCATTATTGGACTCGATTAGCACCAAAGCATGACAAAAAATTCTTACAAACTGAGGATGAAATCTCAGCAGGTTTTACTACAGTTGGAGGTGTGCTATCAGGAAAGAAAGCGTTCACTGCAACTGCGGGGCCTGGAAACACATTGATGCAAGAACCAATATCAATGGCAGAAATGATGAGAATTCCAACTGTTCTTGTAGTTCAACAGCGTGGGGGCCCATCAACTGCAACAGTTATTTACTCGCAGCAGGAAGTAACTTTGACCTGTTATGGTGGAAACGGAGAGGGACTAAGGATAGTTTATTCTACAGCAACTCACCAAGAGCTGTATGACTACACTATCAAGTCTTTCAATACTGCATGGAAATATCGCTTCCCAACATTTGTTTTGGGCGATGGGTATCAAGCAAAAATGAGAGAGCCGTTAACTATGTATGATCCTGCTGAAAGAGGAATTGAGATGGTAGAGCCTACTCCACTAGTGGGACAACCAGGAACTCCAGGAGTAGACAGAGATCCAAATCACTTGAGAAATACTTATAACACGGAAGAAGAGCTATTTGATGTAATCAAGCAGCAGGTTAAAGAATATGAAGAAATTTCTCCAGAGTTGGTAGAGTATGATGCTAAGAATGTAGAAGATGCTGACATAGTATTGGTATCCCATGGTGTTGTTTCAAGAGCAGCATTAGGTGCTATGGATCAACTGAGAAAAGAAGGCATCAAAGTTGGTTACTTTAGACCAATTACCCTTCGACCTTTCCCAGAAAAGCAATTAAGGGAAGTAGCAGACAACACTAAGAAGCTTATGGTTATTGAATCTGCTGAAGGACAATTTGAAAAACTAGTTAAGCATGCAATTTTTGGAACAACTACACCAATTGAGCAATATTTTAGACCTGGTATTGGTATTACAGCAGAAGAGCTTATAGATAAAGTAAAGAGTACTTTATAATTCCGGAAGGAGGTTACGGATATGAGTTTACAACCAGCAATGCCTAAATCATGGCGTGTTGAAACAAAACCACATAAATTTTGTCCAGGGTGTGGACATGGATTAGTATTGAAGGCATTAGGTGAAGTTATTGATGAATTGGGAATTCAGGATAAAATAGTTTTTGGTTGCGATATTGGCTGTTCTCTTTTAACTTGGGATTTCTTCAACGTGGATACAGTTCAAACTCACCACGGAAGAACAACTCCAGTTATAGCTGGAATTAAAAGAGCAAGACCTGAATTACTTGGAATTGCGTATATGGGTGATGGCGGCGGATATGCCATTGGTTCACAGCACTTAGTAAACGCTGCAGGTAGAAATGAAAGAATGTTTGTATTGCTAGTAAACAATGCAAACTACGGTATGACAGGTGGACAAATGGCACCTACAACTCTACCGGGCATGAAAACTGAAACATCTCCTTATGGACGTGATGTTGAGAGCACAGGAAATCCGACTCAGGGTCCAGAAATGGTTGCAGCAATTGCACCAGAAGGGTCTTATGTGGCTCGAGGAACAGTTTCAAACATGAGACAGCTGAAAAAGTTCATTAAAAAGGCCCTAGAAAACCAAGTAAACGGAAATGGATTTTCTTTTGTTGAAGCCTTGGCGGGTTGTCCTACAAACTGGAGAACTAATGCTCAAAAGACATGGGAATTTATTGAAAAAGATATGCCTAAGTTCTTTAAAGTGGGCGAACTAAAAGTACCCGGTGAAAATAAGGAGGGTTAATAATGGCGAATATAAGTAAAATTGCTTTGGCTGGTGAAGGTGGCCAAGGTGTTCAATCAGTAGCTGGAATTATTACTGATGCAGCATACAATGAAGGCAAAGACGCCATGTACATTCCTAACTTTGGTGTAGAGCAACGTGGTGGGGTATCCATTGCCTTTGTTCAAATCGCAGACGATAAAGGCGTCACTATTGGTTCACCTAAATTCAAAAGGGGTGACATTGTTATTGCGTTGAGTGATCGTGCTGTAAAAAGAACTCAACAATATGTAGATGAAAACACAGTATTTGTTTACGATGCTGCAATTGAAGGAGTAGAAGAAGATCTACCTAAAAACGCAAAACAAGTATTTGCTATTCCAGCAATAGAAGTAGCAAAAAATGAGCTTCATCCAAGAGTATTTAATGTAATTATCATGGGTGCGGTCATTGGTGCAACAGGTGTAGTATCGCTAGAAGAAGCGAAAAAAGCTATTGAAGCTAAATTAGGATACAAGTTTGAGCAAAACCCTAAATTGAGAGAATTAAACTTTAAAGCTCTTGAGCGGGGCGTAGAACTAGTAAAAGAAGCGCTTTAATTTAAACGTTAAAGGGGGGTTAAGCTATGTCAATGACTGATAAAGCCCTGACATTTGAAGGTGTAAAAGGAAAATTTACTATCTTCCCTGGTATGTGTAAGGGTTGTGGCCTCTGTATTGAAAAGTGTCCAGTTAAAATTATTGAGTGGTCTAAAGCATTAGGTGTATACGGGACACCAGCAGTGGAAGTAAACGACGCTGATAAATGTATAGCATGTAACATGTGTCAGCTTGTATGTCCAGACTGCGCTATTGTAATAGAGAAGGTTGGAACTAAAGCAAAGTAACGTTATATGCGTATTTTTTAAGTAAAGAGCTGGGTTATATTAACCTGGCTCTTTATTTTATTTTCTTTACACCATAAAATACTTGACGGTACAAATACTATGTGGTATATTAGTATATGCGCTTTGGGAGACATGCTTTATAGATAAAAAGCATTGACAAACTAAAGTTAGCATGTTACTATATATAAGTCGCTTGAAACGGGTGACGCAAAACACATTGAAAAAAAGTTCTTGACACATCACTAGATGATGTGGTAAGATAATAAAACTCGCCAAAACGGCGGCGAACAAGTTGGTCTTTGAAAACTAAACAGTTGTGCGATTTAAAAAGAAAAGAACCACACAGTTCTTTTGAAGTAATTAAGAAATTAGCCAAAGTT
>NZ_JBNPXS010000041.1:0-23673 GCF_050433185.1 Desulfitispora alkaliphila | reverse complement strand
TGCAATTAACTTAATGAACCGCCAAGTACCGAACGGTATGCTTGGTGGTGTGAGAGGACGGTAGATAAAATAATTATCTACCTCCTACTCGATAAAACATAGAAAAAGCATAACTTTTCTCCTTTTTTTTGTCGATAATAGCAGGAAAAAGTAGGCACCTCTCGAAAAAGGATATAGGTGAATGATAAAAAATAGAAGGCGAGGGGCCTATGACATGCAGAAGAAGAATGTAGCTATCCTTTTATTAATAATAGCTCTATTTGCGTTATTTGCGCTTGATGCAGTAGCAAACACAAAAAAAGAAGGGGATGTGACCGTAACAGGTAGTATCGTCAATGTGAGAAGTGGGCCTAGTATATCGGATCAGGTAATTGGACAGGTAGTAAGAGGCAATAAGCTTCAGTACATAAAAGAGCAGGATGAATGGGTTAAGATTAAGTTGAGGAATGGTAAAACTGGTTGGATTGCTGGGTGGCTTGTAGAAGTAGACGAGTCAGTTGAAAAAGAACCTAGTGAAGAAGTAGAAAAAAATAAAGACAATGCTAGTTTTGCTGGGAAGGGTACAGTAACTGGATCATACGTAAACATTAGAAGTGGTCCTGGAATAGATAACAAACAAATAAGTAGAGTCCATCGTGGCCAGATATTGGAGTTGGTTGGCAAGAGTGAAGATTGGTATCAAGTAGTATTGGCTAACAGCCAAAAGGGCTGGATTGCTGGTTGGCTGGTAGAATTAATAGAGGAAAATGAAAGCTCTGAGCAAGAAACTACGAAAGAAGAAACTGCGAAAGAAGAAGTGCAAAGTGGTGAAGACAATAAAACTAGATATGCAGTTATAACTGCCAGTGCAGTTAATGTGCGACAGGGACCGGATATTAGTTATCAGCGCATTGGTAGGGTTGTTAGGGGTGATGAGTTAGCCATAGTGGGCACAGAAGATGATTGGATTAAAGTGCAATTAGATGATAATGGTGCTAGTGGTTGGATTGCAGGGTGGCTAGCAAATGAAATTGAAAAAGAAATTCCAAAAAATGACGAGCCTAAAGAAGATATAGCTCAAAACGAGATTATTAATAGGTATACAATTATTCAAGTAGAGGAGGTCAGTCTGCGATCTGGTCCTGGAACGAGTTATGAAAAAATAGAGATAGCAAGTCAAGGACAGGAATTTCTACTTGTTAAGCAGGATGGGGATTGGTACCAGGTTCAGATCGATGACCATACAAAGGGGTGGGTGGCTAGCTGGTTAGTCAGCCTCAGAAGTACTAGCAGTATGGTTGCTTCAAGAGGAGAAGAAGGAGCAGAACGTAAACCAAATGAAACGGAAGCAGTGGATACTAATAAAAAGCCCCTTTCAGGAAAAATCATAGTTATAGATCCTGGGCATGGTAGAATTACTTCTGGTGGCTGGAGTGACCCAGGAGCAATTGGCCCAACTGGATTAAAAGAGAGCGATGTAGCTACAGATATTTCCCATAGACTAAAAGATCTGTTAGAAGAAAAGGGAGCACAAATAGTAATGACTAGAACAGGAGATACTACCCATTTGAGTTTAGCGGACAGAGCTGAACTGGCTAATAATGCGGGGGGCGATATTTTTGTCAGTATTCATGCCAATGCATCATTGAGCCCCTGGCAAAATGGAACATCTACTTGGTATTACGCTCCTTTGAATTCTGATTTAGGGGGTCAGCGGTCTGAGCGGAGAGCCCTGGCCAGTGCAATTCAAGCTGAGATGGTCAAAGAGACAGGTCTTAGGAACATGGGCATAATAGAAGAGAATTTTTCTGTTCTGCGAAACACAAAAATGCCATCTGTTTTAGTAGAGACTGCATTTATTAGCAATCCTGAGGAGGAAAGATTATTGGCGTCATCTGGATTTAGGCAGCAATGTGCTGAGGCCATCGCTGGAGGAATTAATTTATACTTTGCACAAGGACATTAATATAGTAAGATGATATAAGAAAGAACAAGCTTGACAAAGAGCTTGTTCTTTCTTATATTTGAGCACAGGGGGTTGATGAAATGGCACTTTCTCTTATCTTAGGATATGCATTTATTTTTGGGGCCCGAGTTGCGGATGTGGCATTAGCTGTTGTGCGTACTTTGATGCTTGTTAAGGGGAAAAGGTTTACTGCCGCAGCTTTAGGTTTTTTTGAGGTAATAATTTTTATTATAGCTCTAGATATGGTAGTTCAGGACTTAGACAACCCAATTAAGCTCCTTTTTTATGGATTAGGTTTTGCTACAGGGAATATTGTTGGTAGCTACCTGGAGGAAAAACTGGCAATGGGTCATATAACAGTTCAGGTGATAACAATGTCTAGACCGTTAGAACTTACAAGAATTCTGCGTGAACAGGGGTATGGAGTTACAGTTATAGAAGGACACGGTAGACAGGGGAAGCGAATGGTTTTGAATATTATTTGTACTAGAAAAGAGATGGATAAACTTATTTCCATGGTAGAAGACTTTGATGCAAAGGCTTTTGTTACTGTATTTGAAGCCCGTGCTACCAAAGGTGGAATTTTTAATCCCATAACCGGAAAACGGAAGTGATTGTAATTAATATGTTTAAAAATGAATAAACTACAAAGGAATAATTTTATGTGTTCATAAATTAGAGGTGAAAAAATGACAGATAAACAAGTGAAAGTGGGGATTTTTGATTCAGGAATAGGTGGATTAACTGTAGCCAAAGAAGTGTTTAATAAATTGCCCCATGTGCCCATAGCTTATTTAGGTGATACAGCTCATGTTCCCTATGGAGGGAGATCTGTAGAACAACTAATTATACTGGCAGATAGAATCTGTCAGTTCTTAATAGAGCAAGGAGCAAACTTAATAATTGCTGCATGTAACACTAGCTCATCTGTTTCTTTAGATTATCTTGAGGAAAAATACCCTGGTATCCCAATCCTAGGTGTGGTTAAACCTGGAGTACAAGAAGCAGCTAGAATCACCAAAAATAATAAAGTGGGCTTAATTGCTACAGAAGCCACAGTAAAAAGTCAAGCCCATAAAAATTTAATTAAGAATATTAAGCCTGAAGTAGATCTATATGCACAGGCATGCCCAAAGTTTGTGCCCCTTATTGAAGCGGGAAATCTAACGGGTCCTGCAGCTGAAAGTGCTGTGGAAGAGTATATATGCAAATTAAATGCTGAAGGTATAGACACCCTCATATTAGGTTGTACTCATTATCCTTTTTTAAGCTCTGTTATCTCTAAATACACAGGGCAGGAAGTATCTTTAGTTGACCCGGCAAGGACGACTGTTGAGGATTTAATAAAATATATAGGAAAGACAAATCATGGGAATGATGTAGAAGTAGAGCATGAATTTTATGCTACTGGATCAGCTCAATCCTTTTTTGATGTGGGATGCAATTTTATCTCCACTAAACAAATGAAAAAAGTGGAGCAGGTTGATTTAGGTTGTGGCTTTTAGAAGAGGTGATATCAATGGCAGGAAAAATTGGAATAACAACAACTATACCTGTTGAGGTAATATTTGCAGCTAAAAAAATACCCGTTGATTTAAACAATATTTTTGTTACTGCAGATGATGCTCAGAGTATGGTAGAGGATGCAGAGCTTGCAGGATACCCTAGGAACCTTTGTGGGTGGATTAAAGGACTCTATTCTGTAGCTAAGAAAGTACCTGACTTGGAAGGAGTTATTGCGGTAACTCAAGGTGACTGTAGTAATACCCACGCCTTAATGGAGACACTTGAAGTGGAAGGTGTGAAAACTATACCCTTTGCATTTCCCTATGATGCAGATAAGGACATGCTTAACCTGCAAATTAGGAAGTTGATGGAGGCCTTCCAAGTATCTGAGGTAGATGTGGAAATATTCAGGGAAAAACTACTTCAGGTGCGCCAGAGTGTATGGGAGTTGGATCGATTGACGTGGGAAGAAAATTTAATAAGCGGCTTTGATAATCACCTTTATCAAGTGAGCTGCAGTGATTTTAATGGAAATCCAACTGCATTTAAAGAAGAGGTTGACAGCTTTATTGAAAAATCACTAAAGGGTAAGCCATTTAATGAAGATATTAGGCTTGCCTATATTGGTGTACCTCCCATAGTGACAGATTTATATTCATACTTAGAAGAGGTTGGAGCAAGAGTAGTATTTAATGAAGTTCAGAGGCAGTTTACCATGCCATTTGAGCATGTGGATTTAACTGAACAGTACTCTAAATACACGTATCCCTATAATGTATTTAAGCGCATTAAGGATATTGCAGAACAAGTACAAAAGCGTGAGATTGATGGAATAATACACTACACACAAAGTTTTTGTTTTAGACAAATCGAAGACTTGATTTTTAGACAGAAATTGGACTTGCCTATTCTCAGTCTAGAGGGCGACAAACCGGGTAAACTAGATGCAAGAACAAAGATGAGGATTGAGTCATTTGTGGATATGTTGAGGTGAAAATTGTGAGAGTTGGTATCGATTTAGGAAGTAGAAATGTAAAGATTGTTACTTTAACTGAGCAGGGTTTAGGCGAAATGAAGCAGATCGACACAATTTCCTTTTACCGTAATTATGGTCGCAAAGAGGACGAAAAGTTGATAATTGACTTTAACGCTCTTGGGTTAAAGGGATTTGATAGATTAGTATCTACAGGTTATGGAAGACTCACCATAAATATTCAAGGCGCTAAAAACATTCCTGAATTAAAAGCACATATGTTAGGAGCTATTTACCAAACAGGTTTAGAAGATTTTACACTAGTTGATTTGGGTGGGCAAGACACAAAAGTGATAAAAATAAGGCGCGGAAAAATGGTGGATTTTCTTACTAATGACCGTTGTGCTGCAAGTAGTGGGCGATATTTAGAAAATATGGCTCAAGTTCTAGGTGTAGATGTTACTGAACTGGGTAAGCATTATAAAAATCCAGTAGAACTAAACTCAACTTGTGCAGTTTTCGGCGAGTCAGAACTTATTGGAAAGATTATTGAAGGGCACCCCCATGAACATTTAGCGGCAGGGGTTAACAATACAATTTACAAAAGAGTAGAGCCCATGCTTAGGAACATGATGAGTGAAACACTGGTTTTTACTGGAGGGGTTGCTTTTAGCGAAGCCCTAGTAAAAATGTTAGAGCTTGGAACTGGGAAAGAAGTTATTGTTCCCAAACATCCTCAGTATAATGGAGCTATTGGCTGTTGTATTGAGGCAAGCAAAGGAGTGAATTAGCTGTGCAATTACATATTTGCGGTTGCTGGGCACCATATCCTGCTGTTAGTGGAGCTTGCTCTGCGTATCTGATAGAGATTGAAGAAAAAAAGATACTACTAGATTGTGGTCATGGAAGCTTTAGTAAGATGCAAGAGAAGATTGAATTCCGGCAACTAGACTTGGCTGTTATTTCCCATTTTCATCCCGATCACTACATGGACTTACCTTGTCTGCGCCATGCTATTGCTGGAGCTATTAGGCTCGGGAAGAGGAAGGACAAGCTTCCCACTATTATTCCAGATAGCCCTAAAGATGTTGTAAGTACTGTGGAAAGAATGGACGATGGATTGGAAATAACTCATAAGGTGAGTCCGGAAGGAATTGAGACAGACTTAGGTTCAGTTAAGCTAGAAATGAGAAAGCTCAATCATCCAATGCCCTCTTATGGCATTGCCTTAACTAGTAACAACAAAAAAATTGTATACTCAGGAGATACAGGAGAGTCCCAAGAGTTAGTACTGTTAGCCCAGGGATCAGACCTATTAATTTGTGAAGCTAGCTTACTAGAAAGAGATGGAGAATATGGGAAAAAGACGGGACACTTAACTGCTAAAGGTGCAGCCCGCATTGCCAAAGCAGCAGGAGTTAAAAGGCTTGTTATCACCCACTTATGGCCTGAGTACGATCTAAATGAACTTTTGCAAGAAGCAAAAGAACTTTTTCCAGAGACAATATTAGCACAAGTTGGATTAACAATAGATGTTTAATAAAAAAAGGGGTTGGAAAAAATGAGATGTGATAATCGAGAACGTGCTGACCAGGCTAGGCCTGTTAAAATAACTACTGATTATATATTGCACCCAGAAGGATCTGTGTTAATAGAAGTAGGTCAGACAAAAGTTATTTGTTCTGCCACTGTAGAAGAGAGAGTACCTCCATTTATGCGAGGTCAGGAGAAGGGTTGGGTGACAGCTGAATATGCTATGCTACCTAGAGCTACCCATTCCAGAAATATAAGAGAAGCGGCAAAGGGAAAGTTGAGTGGCCGCACCTATGAAATTCAGCGATTAATAGGAAGATCTTTGCGCGCCGTAGTAGATTTAAAAAGATTAGGTGAGCGAACGGTTATTGTAGATTGTGATGTAATTCAAGCTGATGGAGGGACTCGGACAGCAGCTATCACAGGTGGATTTATGGCTATGTGTTTAGCTTTTGGCAAGCTAATTGAAGAAGAAAAACTTGAAGAGATGCCAGTAGATGACTTTTTAGCAGCAATTAGTATAGGAAAGCTAGAAGATCAAGTGTTATTAGATTTATGTTACGAAGAGGATTCACAGGCTGAGGTAGATATGAATATAGTAATGACTGGTTCGGGTAAATTTGTAGAGGTTCAAGGAACTGCTGAAGAGCATCCTTTTACAAGGGATGAGATGGATCAAATGCTTAAATATGCTGAAAAGGGGATTAATCAGTTAATTTTGAAGCAAAGAGAAGTACTAGGGGCGTTGGCAGATAAAGTGGGGAAATCTCAATGAAGCTAATTGCTGCTACTAATAATAAAGGTAAACTAAAAGAGTTGAGAGGGTTACTGACAGTACTAGATGCAGAGGTGAGTGCTCTTAGTGAGTATCCACAGATTGGAGAAATTGTTGAAGATGGCAATACTTTTATAGAAAATGCTAAGATTAAAGCAACAACTGTAGGCAGAAGCACAGGAATTATAACTATAGCAGATGATTCAGGTTTACAAGTGGATGCCCTTGGAGGGAACCCGGGGATCTTTTCAGCAAGGTATGCAGGTCAGCATGGGGATGACCAAGCTAACAATGAAAGGCTTTTGAAAGAGTTGAGCCATGTGCCAAACCAGGAGAGGACCGCTAGATTTGTCTGTGCTATAGCTATATATGTTCCGGCGTATAATGATAGGGCGGAACAAATATACACAGTGGAAGGAACATGTGAAGGGATAATAGCTCGGGAGAGGAAGGGTGACCAAGGCTTTGGGTACGACCCCCTATTTTTTCTGCCTGAGTTAAACAAAACAATGGCGGAGCTTTCCCAAAGTGAGAAAAGTAAAATTAGCCATAGAGGAAAAGCGATGAGAAATGCTGTTCAGATTTTGGAGGGGTTATTAGGAGATGGAGAGAATATTAATTGTCAGTGATACCCATGGAGAACTGAATAGGATTAAAAAACATATTGAATCTAGTGAAAAAGAGATAGATTTTATAATCCACGCAGGTGACAACTGGAAGGATGGACTACAGTTAGCAGATTACGTAGGAACCGAAGTGGCAGCTGTAGTTGGAAACTGTGATCCAATGGGGAGTGCTAGTCAAGAGCAGTTACTGGAGTTTGACAACATAAAGGTATTTGTCACCCATGGACACATTTACAGTGTAAAGCAAGATTTACAACGAATATACTATAGGGGCAGGGAGGTTGAAGCGGATATAGTTGTATTTGGACATACTCATATTCCCTTTAACAAAGAGATAGAAGGAATGCATTTGTTTAACCCTGGGAGCGCTTCAGAGCCTAGAGGTTGTAGTGACTACAGTTGTGGTTTTCTTGAAATAATCAATGATAAATTTTATATAAAAAATATTGATATATAGTGTTGACTTATTCTTTGGCACGTGTTATATTATTACTTGTCGGTTGAACAGATGACCGATAAAGCAGTCGGGGCGTAGCGCAGTTTGGTAGCGCACCTGGTTTGGGACCAGGGGGCCGGGGGTTCGAATCCCTCCGCCCCGACCATTAAAAAACAAGTAATTTAAAAACGTGCGGGTGTAGCTCAATGGTAGAGCCCTAGCCTTCCAAGCTAGTCACGTGGGTTCGATTCCCATCACCCGCTCCATTTTGCGCCTGTAGCTCAGCTGGATAGAGCAACGGACTTCTAATCCGTAGGTCAGAGGTTCGAATCCTCTCAGGCGCGCCATTTTATTAACATGGTGGGTGTGGCGAAGTTGGTTAACGCACCGGATTGTGACTCCGGCACTCGTGGGTTCAAGTCCCATCACTCACCCCATAAAAAAATATAAAAAACAGTTGACAACTTGATGTGTGCATGATACAATGCTTTTTGTCGACTGAAGAGCGCCCGTAGCTCAGTTGGATAGAGTAGCAGACTTCGAATCTGATGGTCGTAGGTTCGAATCCTACCGGGCGCGCCATATGAAGATGACGCTGGGGCGTCGCCAAGCGGTAAGGCACGGGACTTTGACTCCCGCATGCGTAGGTTCGAATCCTGCCGCCCCAGCCATAACATGAGCCATTAGCTCAGTTGGCAGAGCACCTGACTTTTAATCAGGGTGTCGAAGGTTCGAATCCTTCATGGCTCACCATAATTTTATTTGCGGGAGTGGCGGAATTGGCAGACGCACCAGACTTAGGATCTGGCGGGCAACCGTGGGGGTTCAAGTCCCTTCTCCCGCACCATTATTTTGCGGAAGTGGCTCAGTGGTAGAGCATCGCCTTGCCAAGGCGAGGGTCGCGGGTTCGAATCCCGTCTTCCGCTCCATAAACAAAAGATAACAAAACTCCCTTATTAGGGAGTTTTTATTGTTGTATCTAAATTCTAATTTTTTTTGTTTCTTTATGAGATATAATAAAATGTAAACTTTAAAAGGAGGAAATGTTAATACACTGTAGAATAAATGTGTAGTAATCAAAACCTGTTTGTGGTTGTTATTTTTTGGTTATGATATTACTAAATAATGTGCTTGATAATCTGGTACGACTTCCAGGTATCTTACATATAACTATTATTAATTGAGGAGGAGCATAAATGACTGTCGATGTGGAAAGAATAGAGGAGAATAAGGTTCAACTAAAAATTGAAGTAGAGAGTGAAAAGTTTGCAGCAGCAATTAGCAATGCTTCAAAAAAAGTTGCAAAGCAAGTAAACATCCCTGGATTTAGAAAGGGAAGAGTACCTAAAAAGGTTTTGGAAAACTATTTAGGGAAGCAGGCTCTTGTAGATGAAGCCCTTGAGGGTTTTGTGCCAGGTGCTTATATAGAAGCTGTTCAAGAAGCAAATATAGAGCCTATTAACCAACCTCAGGTAGAAGTGGTTCAGGCAGAGGAAGGTAAGCCTCTAATATTCAAAGCAACAGTTGAGGTTAAGCCAGAGGTGAAGCTTGGAGAATATAAGGGTGTAGAAGTAGAACAGGAATCTGTAGAAGTATCTTCTGAAGAATTAGATAATTACATAGAAGGATTAAGACAAAGACATGCTAGGTTGAATACACTGGAAGAGGGAACAGTAGAAAAAGGGGACGTAGCAGAAATAGACTTTGAAGGATTTATCGATGGAGTAGCCTTTGAAGGTGGAAAAGGAGAAAGCCATCCTTTAGAGATAGGTTCTGGAACTTTTATCCCTGGATTTGAAGAGCAATTAATAGGCGCTCAAGTAGGAGAAGAAAGAGATGTAAATGTTACCTTCCCAGAGGAATATCAAGCTGAAAACCTGGCTGGTAAAGATGCTGTGTTTAAAGTAAAAGTTAATGGAATCAAGCGCAAGGAGCTACCTGAGGTAGATGACGAATTTGCTAAAGATGTAAGTGAATTCGAAACACTAGAAGAGCTAAAGCAAGATGCGGAAAAGAGACTTCAGGAAAGTGCAGAAAAAAATGCAGAGAATAAGCTAAAAACAGATGTGGTAAACAAGGTAGTATCTAATGTAGATGTAGCTGTACCTCCAGTTATGGTAGAACAAAAACTAGATACAATCTTTAGTAATATGGAGCAGAGAATGCAGCAACAGGGAATTTCAATGGATCAATACCTTCAATTTGCTCAAACAACTAAGGAAAAGATGCGTGAAGAGCAACGAGAAGAAGCTGCAAAAGGCGTGAAAACTGACTTAACACTAGAAGCTATTAGTCAGAAAGAAGGAATTACAGCTACAGAAGAAGAAGTTGATAAAGAGCTAGAAAAAATGGCAGCTCAATATAATCAAAAATTAGAAGACATTAAAAAAGTATTAACTACACAAGGTAATCTTGACGGTTTAAGATACAGTATAGCAATGGAAAAAACAATCGACTTCTTAGTTGAAAACGCCAAAGTCATCGAAAAGGAAAAGACAGAAGAAGCTGGCGAGTAAAATAGATACTACATATACTGGAAGGAGAGTTACAAGATGAGTGGATTAGTTCCAATGGTAGTAGAGCAATCTAACCGTGGTGAGAGGGCTTATGATATTTACTCGAGACTGCTAAAAGATAGAATTATTTTTTTAGGCAGCAGTATAGATGACAATGTAGCAAATGTTATTATAGCACAAATGCTATTTTTGGAAGCAGAAGACCCAGATAAGGATATTTACCTATACATAAACAGCCCAGGTGGTTCAATAACGTCAGGAATGGCTATTTATGACACTATGCAATACATAAAGCCTGATGTATCTACTATTTGCGTTGGGATGGCTGCTAGCATGGGTGCATTCCTGTTGGCGGCTGGAGAAAAAGGTAAAAGAAGAGCTCTACCCAATAGCGAAGTAATGATTCATCAGCCTATGGGAGGGACTCAAGGGCAAGCTGTGGATATTGATATTCATGCCAAGAGAATCCTAAAAATTAAAGAGCGTCTGAACAAAATATTGGCGGACCGCACAGGTCAGAGTTTAAAGCAAATTGAAAAGGACACTGACAGAGATTATTTCATGTCAGCCGATGAGTCAAAGAAGTATGGTATCATCGATGAGGTGATTACTAGAAAAGAGAAGTAAACTCAAAGAATTAGAGGTGAAATAATGTACAAATTTACCGATGAAAAAGGTCAGCTGAAGTGTTCCTTTTGTGGCAAACAACAGGAACAAGTAAAAAAACTGGTAGCTGGGCCAGGGGTGTACATTTGCGATGAGTGCATCGAGCTTTGTAACGAAATTATTGAAGAAGAGCTAAGTGAAGACTTAGATTTAGAGCTTGGTGAAATACCAAAGCCTCAAGAAATTAGAGAGATTTTAGACCAGTACGTTATTGGGCAAGATGAAGCTAAAAAGGTTATGGCTGTAGCAGTTTACAATCACTATAAGAGAATCAACCTTGGCAATAAAATTGAAGATGTAGAACTTCAAAAGAGTAATATTGCAATGCTTGGGCCAACTGGTAGTGGTAAGACATTATTAGCTCAAACACTAGCTCGCATTCTCAATGTACCCTTTGCAATAGCTGATGCTACATCACTTACTGAGGCTGGATATGTAGGAGAGGATGTTGAAAACATCCTACTGAAATTAATTCAGGCTGCTGATTATGATGTGGAGAAAGCAGAAAAGGGCATTGTCTATATCGATGAAATTGATAAGATAGCAAGAAAGTCAGAAAACCCTTCTATTACTAGAGATGTATCTGGAGAAGGAGTCCAGCAAGCACTGCTTAAAATCCTAGAAGGAACTGTAGCTAGTGTTCCTCCTCAGGGCGGCAGAAAGCATCCTCATCAGGAATTCATCCAATTGGATACCACCAATATCCTGTTCATATGTGGAGGTGCCTTTGATGGCATCGATAAGATTATCCAGAATAGAACTGGGAAGAAAACAATGGGATTTGGTGCAGATATTAAAAAGAAAAAGGACACTCAAATCGGAGAAGTATTGAGAAATATTTTACCTGGAGATTTGTTGAAGTATGGGTTAATCCCTGAATTTGTGGGTAGAATACCAGTTATAGTTTCTCTTGATGCCTTGGATGAAGAAGCGTTAGTACGTATTTTAACGGAACCCAAAAATGCTTTGGCAAAACAATACCAAAAGCTGTTTGAGCTAGATGGTGTTAAACTAGAATTTAAGGAAGAAGCTCTTAGAGGTATTGCAAAAGAAGCAATTAAGCGCAATACTGGTGCAAGAGGGTTGAGATCAATTATTGAGGACATCATGACTGATGTTATGTACGAAATTCCTTCTAGAGATGACCTGGAAAAGTGCATCGTAACAGAGGAAGTAATCCAGAAAAAAGAAGAACCTGTTTTGGTTACAAACGGCAAGAAGAAAAAAGAAGAATCAGCTTAGTTAAAAAGCCAGCTCAAAAAGAGCTGGCTTTTTTGACTCCCATTTTCCATAGTTTGGGATAAAAAAAACCATATGGGAAATACTATTCTTGTGAAAAAAACTGAGAATAGTTAGAAGGGAGCATGAAAATGGATTTTGGCTTGACAGGTATCTTTGGTTTTTTACAACTGTTTTTCATAATTGTTGTAGGGATGTACTTTTTTAATTTACTTAGAAGTCAGCAGGGAAACAAAGTAGCAGTGCAAAAGGAGTCTAGAAAGGAACTAGAAAAACTGCAGGAGATGCGTCGCATATCACTTACCGAACCCCTTTCTGAACGGACAAGACCCAGTAATTTCAAGGATATTGTTGGGCAAAAAGAGGGACTAAAGGCTTTAAGGGCTGCTCTGTGTGGGTCTAATCCTCAGCACGTGATAATATATGGTCCACCTGGGGTTGGGAAGACTGCAGCTGCAAGAGTAGTATTAGAAGAAGCTAAGAAAAATACTGATTCCCCTTTTAATATAGAGTCAAAATTTATAGAAATTGATGGTGCCACAGCTCGATTTGACGAGAGGGGAATAGCTGATCCTTTAATTGGGTCGGTTCACGATCCTATTTATCAAGGTGCAGGTGCTATGGGTATGGCCGGTATTCCTCAGCCAAAGACAGGTGCTGTCACAAAAGCTCACGGAGGGATGTTATTTATCGATGAAATAGGTGAGCTACACCCCATTCAAATCAATAAGTTACTAAAAGTATTAGAAGATAGAAAAGTTACTTTGGAAAGTGCCTACTATAATTCTGAAGATGGGAATATCCCTTCCCATATTCATGACATTTTTACTAATGGTCTTCCTGCTGATTTTAGATTAGTAGCGGCCACAACCAGAATGCCACAAGAAATTCCACCAGCAATAAGATCTCGTTGCCTAGAAGTATTTTTTAGGGCATTGCTGCCTCATGAGATTGGGATAATAGCAAGAAATGCTGCTTCTAAAATTGATTTTAAAATAGAAGAAACAGCTGTTGATGTAGTTAATAAATACGCTACAAATGGGCGAGAGGCAGTAAACATTGTTCAAATAGCTGCTGGAATAGCCCTAGCTAGAAATGAGGGAAAGACAATTATAGCTGCGGATGTGGAGTGGGTTGTAAATAGTGGTCAATATTCCCCTAGACCAGAAAAGAAAATACCAGAACAAGCTCAAATTGGTCTTGTTAATGGATTAGCAGTTTATGGTCCAAATATGGGGGCTATTCTGGAGTTAGAGGCAAGTGTAATGCCGGCTAAGAAAGAGACTGGAAAAATTATAGTTACCGGTGTTGTAGAAGAGGAAGAAATGGGAGGCGCTGAGGGGAAAAGAGTAAGACGGAAAAGTATGGCTAAGGGATCGGTAGAAAATGTTTTAACAGTATTGAGAAGAAACATGGATGTGGATCCTAGGAATTACGATATTCACGTCAATTTTCCCGGTGGAATTCCCATAGACGGGCCATCTGCAGGAGTCACTATTGCCACTGCTGTGTACTCAGCCATAAAAAAGATACCAATTGACAATAAGGTAGCCATGACTGGAGAGGTTTCCATCAGGGGGAAAGTTAAGCCTATTGGCGGAGTCGTTGCAAAGGTGGAGGCGGCAATCCAGGCTGGTGCAAAGAAAATAATAATACCAAAGGAAAACTGGCAGGAAATATTCAACGCCATGTCAGATGTAAAAGTCATACCTGTAGATCACTTGGAGCAAGTGTTTGAAGAGAGCTTGCTTCATGATGAAAAGGATCAAGAAAAAACGTCTATTCAAACCAGTGGTGAAGTCCTATCGGCCTCACAAATATAAAAGCTCTCTTTATTTGCAGGAATTAATTAGATTTAATAGAATATATGTGTTAATGTTGGTAAAAAATAAACTAGCTATGTTTTAGTTCCTAGAAGGTGGTGAATTACACATGAAAGATAAAAACCCTGTAGAGGAAGAATACACTCATAAAATTAAGGATTTTCAGGAGCGCCAATTACCGCTATTGCCATTAAGAGGGGTGCTAGTATTTCCCTATATGGTAATCCACTTAGATGTGGGTAGAGAGAAGTCAATCGCCGCCATTGAAGAGGCAATGATAGATGAGCGAGAAATCTTTCTAGTAATGCAAAAAGAAGCTCAGACAGATGACCCTGGGGTTGACGATATACACACTATTGGAACAGTTGCTGAAATTAAGCAGCTATTAAAATTACCTGGTGGTACTATTAGAATCCTGGTAGAAGGTATACAAAGGGCAAAGATCAAGGAAATCATCGAAGAAGAGCCTTATTTTAAAGTATTATTAGAAAACAAAGAGGAAGAGAGCCACAAGGATACAGAAATTGAAGCGCTCATGCGAAGCTTAATCCAACAATTTGAACAGTATGTTAAGTTGAGCAAAAAAATTCCTGCAGAAACTGTGGTATCGGTGGTCTCTATTGAAGAACCTGGACGTTTAGCTGATATTATTGCCTCCCATTTAAACTTAAAGCTAACGAACAAACAAGAGCTGTTAGAAGCGATTGATGTGAAGAAGCGCTTAGAAGTACTAGCTTCTATACTAGCAAAAGAAATGGACATCCTGGAGCTGGAGCGCAAAATCAACATTAGGGTCCGAAAGCAAATGGAAAAAACTCAAAAAGAGTACTATATGCGGGAGCAGCTTAAGGCTATTCAAAAAGAGTTAGGCGAAAAGGACGATAGAGCCCAAGAAACTCAAGAGTTACGTGAGGCTATTGATAAGGCTCGGATGCCTAAAGAAGTTAAGGAAAAAGCATTAAAAGAGCTGGAGCGACTTGAAAAAATGCCTCCTATGGTGGCAGAAGCTACCGTAGTTCGCAACTATTTAGATTGGTTACTAGCATTGCCGTGGCAAAAGCTGACAAAAGATAGGTTAGATATTAAACTAGCTGAAGAGATTTTAGATGAGGACCACTATGGTCTAGAAAAGGTCAAGGAAAGAATTATTGAGTACTTAGCCGTGAGAAAAATGGCAAAGAAAATGAAGGGTCCTATACTTTGTCTAATTGGACCTCCAGGTGTTGGCAAAACTTCTTTGGCCAGATCAATAGCTCGCTCTATGGAACGCAAGTTTGTGCGCATGTCTCTAGGAGGAGTTAGAGATGAAGCTGAAATTAGAGGACATAGACGAACATATGTGGGCGCTTTGCCGGGTAGAATAATACAAGCAATGAAGCAAGCGGGAACCAAAAATCCAGTTTTCCTACTGGATGAAATAGACAAAATGAGTACTGATTTCAGAGGAGATCCTTCTTCAGCTTTACTTGAGGTATTAGATCCTGAGCAAAATAGTACTTTTGCGGATCACTTTTTAGAAGTACCCTTTGATTTATCTAAGATTATGTTTGTTACTACTGCCAACGCAGAGCATACGATTCCTCAGCCCCTGTTAGATAGAATGGAAGTAATCTATATTTCTGGTTACACAGAACAGGAAAAGGTAAAGATTGCTGAAAAGTACCTATTACCAAAACAATTAAAGGAACACGGCTTAGATGATAAGCAATTAGATGTGTCAGAAAACAGTATTAGGCGACTAATCAGAGAGTACACTAGAGAAGCTGGAGTGCGAAACTTGGAGCGCGAGGTTGCCAAAATATGCCGTAAAGCTGCAACTAAAATTGTAAAGGAAGAAGAGAAGCAAGTTAAGATTACAGCGCAAAATATTAACAACATGCTAGGAATACCTAGATATCGTTATGGCTTAGCTGAAGAGACTGATCAAACTGGAACAGCCACTGGTTTGGCATGGACTCAATTTGGTGGTGATACCCTGGCAATTGAAGTCAATGTGCTAAAAGGAAAGGGTGGACTCAGCTTAACAGGAAAGCTGGGTGATGTTATGAAAGAATCGGCTCAAGCTGCTATAAGTTATATCAGAAAGAAAAGCGACGAACTTGGAATAGAAAATGACTTTTTCCAGAAACATGATATTCACGTACACGTTCCTGAAGGAGCTATTCCTAAAGATGGTCCTTCGGCGGGTATAACCATGGCTACAGCAGTGATTTCTGCCATTACAGGGAAAAAAGTGAGGCGGGATGTTGCTATGACGGGTGAAATCACCTTAAGGGGTAGAGTGCTTCCCATTGGGGGAGTAAAAGAGAAAATGCTGGCAGCTCACAGAGCGGGCATCAAAACGATTATTCTTCCTGAACGGAATAAAAAAGATCTTGAAGATGTTCCAGTGAATGTAAAGCGAAAATTAGAGGTTATACTGGTTGAGCATGTAGACCAAGTGTTGCCAGTAGCAATATTGGAGCAGAATAATGAAAATTCATAAAGCGACCTATGAACTTAGTGCAGTAAATGAAGACCAGTATCCTATTGGGGACCTGCCAGAAATAGCTTTGGCAGGTCGATCTAATGTAGGAAAGTCATCTCTAATCAATAAAATAATTAATAGAAAAAAGCTTGCATTTACCAGTTCAAAGCCGGGAAAAACTCAAACACTGAACTTTTATAATATAAATGACAAGTTCTATTTTGTAGACTTACCTGGATATGGATTTGCAAAAGTGTCTAAGACGCAGCGCGGTGAGTGGGGAAAGATGATTGAGCGATATTTAGAAAAAAGGGAACAGCTAGTGGGAATTATTCACATTGTGGACATGCGTCATCCCCCAAGCAAACAGGATGTTCAAATGCACCAGTGGATAGAGCATCAAGACATTCCGTCCATAGTAGTTGCCACAAAAGTAGACAAAGTACCCCGCAGCAAATGGCATAAAAATTTAAAGGTAATTAAGCAAGATTTAAATTTAGGAGATGACGTTCCCCTAGTGAGCTTTTCTGCAGAAACTGGCATGGGAGTAGAAGAAATGTCAAAATTAATATTACAACTGACTAATCAAAGCTAGTGTTACCAACAATAAAGGAGCTGTTGCTCAACGAACTTAAAGGTTCGCTGAGTAATAGCTCCTTTGCTTTAATCTTTGTTGTAGTTAAGTTCTGATATAAGCATTCCACCAATGACAAATGCTCCACCCCAGAGGGCATTAGATGTCAAGATTTCTTGGAGCAAAAGAACTGCAAAAAATGCAGCAAAGACCGGTTCCATTGTAAAAATGATTGCCGTTCTAGTTGGAGTAGTAAACTTTTGCATATAGTTTTGTAAAAAGAAAGCCAAGCAGGTAGCAAGCAAAGCGGTTATGAGCAGGGCTTGCCAAATACTAGCACTAAAGCTAGTAGGCATGGGTTCACTAAACAATGCGAATATTCCACTGAGTAAAGCTACTATTATTATCTGCACCAATACTAGAGGAACAGTTTCAAACTTACTAGCATATTTGCCCACATATACGATATGTAATGCAAAAGATAAAGCGCAAAATAACATTAGGATATCACCTAAGTTAACCACAAGCTGATTTCCCAAGGTTAATAACCCCAAGCCAAAGGTGGCACTCATTACCCCACAAATTATAAAAGGATTGGGGATTTTTTTTGTTTTAATGGTCATTATCAAGGGGACAATTACCACTGCAAGACCGGTGATAAAGCCTGCATTAGAGGCGGTTGTATACTGAAGTCCTACTGTTTGAAAAGAATAACCTCCAAATAAAAATATACCGAGTATTGTACCTGATGCTAGTAATTCCCTGGTTAATTTTTGCCTTTTAAGAAAGAATATCAACGCTAAAACTATAGCTGCTATAGTGAAGCGAAAAAAATTAAAAGTATGAGGAGCCATTTCAGCCACAGCATTTTTAACAGTTACAAAGGTGAGGCCCCAAACTAAAGTTACCAAAAGAAGTGAGCAGTCAGCTGTTACTCGATTAACAGTCGGACCATTGACATCATTCATAAAGATCATCCTTCCTCAAAAACTATAGATTATTATACACAAAGAGCAAACAATTGTACATACATTGTGTTAGTTATGCGTATGTTTAGAGTGAGAAGGGGGGATGGTAGTGGATATTAGAGTAATACTTAAGGGACTAGCAGTAAGTTACATCTTATCAATTGCCAGTATAGTTTTTATTCTATTCCTGATACTTACTTCAGAAGAACAAAATTTTTACCTGCCAACATACTTAGCTTTGACTAATGTGGTGGCTGTTCTTGTAGGAGGTGCTATTGCGGGAAAAGGTGCTGATAACAAATGGTTAGAACATGGTCTGATAGTAGCGGCAGGATACTTTATAATTGGCTATGTGATTGCAATAGGGGTGTTTCCGTTGACTATTAGCGTAGCTACTATTCTAAACGTAGCAATCTTACTGGTAATAGGTGCCTTAGGTGCAGGAGCAGGGCGCGTACTTAAGAGAAGTGTGACATTTTTTTGGAGTAGAAAATTTGACAAATTGTCAAGTAAAGGATAAAATATTTCTATATAACTTTAAACAGATTTTTACTGTGAAGGGGAGTAGTACCCTAAGGAGCACCCGACAGAGAGGAGAGTTCAATGGCTGAAAGGCTCTCTCGGAAATGCCTAGGAGAAGTCGCCCTGGAGTTTGATAGGCTGAACACTAGTAGGCCTACCGGATGTTGTCCGTTATCACAACACAAGAGAGCTGATTATAAATAATCAGAATAAAGGTGGTACCACGAGCTGTTTTCGTCCTTTGGCGGAGACAGCTTTTTAATATATTTAAAATTCGGAGGGGTAACATTATGACAGAACAAAAAAACATTTCAACTACATACAATCCCAGTGAGGTGGAAACAAAATGGTATGAACACTGGGAGAATAGTGGGTACTTTACGCCTAGTCCAGATGAAACCAAGAAACCATATACCATAGTAATGCCACCACCTAACGTTACTGGGTCTCTCCATTTGGGACATGCTTTGGATAACACGCTTCAAGATATTTTAATCAGGTGGAAGCGACTCCAGGGTTACAGTGCTTTATGGGTTCCTGGAACTGATCATGCAGGTATCGCAACCCAGGCCAGAGTGGAGGAAAACTTATCTCAAGAAGGAATTAGCAAGTATGATTTGGGTAGAGAAAAGTTTTTAGATAAGGTATGGGACTGGAAGGAGCAATACGGTGGTAGAATTACAAGACAATTAAGGCTATTAGGGGCATCTTGCGACTGGAGTCGTGAGCGCTTTACCATGGATGAGGGTTGCTCTGATGCTGTATTAGAGGTATTCGTCCAACTATATAAAAAGGGGTTAATATATAGAGGAAACAGAATAATTAACTGGTGTCCTAAATGTCAGACTACCATATCAGATATTGAGGTAGAACACAAAGATTCTGAGGGCAGTATTTATCATATGGCTTACCCTGTAAAAGATAGTGATGAGACAATTGTTGTGGCTACAACAAGACCGGAGACAATGCTAGGAGATACAGCAGTTGCAGTACACCCTGAAGATGAGCGCTACAAGCATTTAGTAGGCAAAACAGTTATATTGCCTATAGTAGATAGGGAAATTCCTATAATAGCAGATGATTATGTTGACCCAGAATTTGGGACGGGAGCTGTGAAGATTACACCTGCTCATGATGTGAATGACTTTGAAATGGGAGAAAGACATAAGCTTCCTCACGTAGTAGTAATCGGAAAAGACGCAATAATGACTGAAGAAGCTGGTATCTATCAGGGAATGGATAGGTATCAATGTCGACAGCAATTAGTAGACGACTTAAAGGCCCAAGGTATCTTAACTGATGTAGAAAGCCACGAAAACGCTGTTGGTCAGTGTTACAGATGTGATACAGTAATAGAGCCTCTAGTGTCTCAACAGTGGTTTGTAGATATGAAGCCGCTAGCGGAACCGGCAATTAAGGCAGTGGAGGAAGGACAAATACGATTTGTGCCTCAGCGCTTTTCAAAGACATATCTGAGATGGCTAGAGGATATTAGAGACTGGTGTATTTCACGACAGCTTTGGTGGGGACACAGGATTCCCGTTTGGTATTGTCAGGAGTGCGGTGAAATAATCTGTACAAAAGAAGATCCAAACAGCTGTCACAAGTGCCAAGGGGACAAGCTAGAGCAGGATCCCGATGTGTTGGATACCTGGTTTAGTTCGGGGCTATGGCCTTTCTCCACACTGGGATGGCCTCAGAATACAGAAGACCTAAAATATTATTACCCAACTTCAGCTCTTGTGACAGGCAGGGATATAATATTTTTCTGGGTTGCCAGAATGATATTCACTTCACTGGAGTTTATGGATGAGGAGCCGTTTAAAGAGGTCTTTATCCACGGATTAATATTGGATTCCCAGGGACGCAAGATGAGCAAGTCATTGGGCAATGGTGTTGACCCAATTGAAATAATTGAGCAATATGGGGCAGATACACTGCGATTTATGCTTATAACTGGTAACACTCCTGGTAACGATATCAGATTCCACTTTGAGCGACTAGAGGCAACTAGAAATTTTGCAAATAAGATATGGAATGCATCTAGATTTGTTTTAATGAATTTAGCAGATTATGAGCCTGGAAAAGGGCAGGTAGAATACCAGTTAGCTGACAAGTGGGTTCTCAGCAAGTATAACCAGACCATAGCAGAAGTTAATAGACTTATGGATAATTATGAATTAGGCGAAGCGGGCAGAACTCTTTACGATTTCATCTGGAATCAGTTCTGTGACTGGTATATTGAGTTGGCTAAGCCTAGACTATATGGACACCAGACTGAGGTTAGTAAGTACACAGCACAGAGTGTACTGCACCAGGTGTTAAGTGGTACAATGACCTTATTACACCCGTTCATGCCTTTTATTACGGAAGAAATATGGCAGTGTTTACCCCATGAGGAAGAGAGCATTATGATATCTAACTGGCCTCAAGTGGACAGTAATAAGATAGATGCTCAGATAGAAACACAAATGGAGATGCTAATGGAAGTAATTAAGGGAGTGCGAAATATTCGAGGGGAAATGAATGTTCCTCCAAGCAAAAAGGCAGAGATAATAATAGATGCAGCAGATGAAGAGTTAGCAACAGTGTTAGAACAAGGGAAAGGCTATATTGAGTTGTTGGCAAATGGAGAGCCAGTGAACATTCATGTGAACTTAGAAAGCAAGCCAGACAAAGCTGCTACAGCAGTAGTTAAGGGTATAGAGGTATTTGTGCCTCTGATGGACTTAATCGACTTAGATGTAGAAATCAGTAGATTGGAAAAAGAAAAGACAAACTTAAACAAAGAGCTTAAGCGGGTAGAAGGAAAGCTTAATAATCAAGGCTTCTTGGCCAAAGCTCCTGAAGCAGTAGTTGCCAAAGAACAAGAGAAGAAAAAGGAATACGAACAAAAGTTACAGGCAGTGTTAAACAGGTTGGAGATGTTAAAATGAGATACAGTGAAGCCTTAGATTATATGGCTCATCTTGCGAAATTTGGGTTTAATCTGGGACTTGAAAGGGTAGAAAAGCTTTTACAGCTATTAGGAAACCCTGAAAAAGAACTGGCTGTAGTTCATATTGGTGGTACAAATGGAAAAGGCAGTACTACGGCTATCTTGAGCAATATTCTAACAAAAAGCAATTACAAGGTGGGGACGTTTACCTCTCCCCACCTCCATTGCTATCGAGAAAGAACTAGAGTGAGACAGGAAAAAATAAGTGAAGACCATTTTGTTGAGCTTATTGAAAGAATAAAGCCCCTTTGCGAGCAAATGGTGAGGGATGGCTATGAACACCCCACAGAATTTGAAGTAAGCACAGCCATGAGTCTCACTTACTTTAAAGAACAGCAAGTTGATTTAGTCTTACTAGAAGTGGGATTAGGTGGTGCCATTGATTCTACAAATGTTGTAACCCCATTAATAACTGTACTCACAAATGTTACTATGGAGCACACTGAGTATCTTGGAAATACAATCGCAGAGATTGCTAAAGTCAAGGCGGGAATAATTAAAGATGAAAGATCTGTAGTAACAGCGTCAGATGATGGGGAGGCCCTAGCTGTAATTGAAAAGGTGGCTGCAGCAAAGAGAGCTCAACTGTACAAAGTTCAAGAGGTGAGTAATTGGAATATAAAGCATCATAGTCATAAAGGGATGGCTTTAGATATGAACATAATGACGACTGATAGGTACGATGATCTGTTTTTATCATTGTCAGGGGAACATCAAGTATTAAATTTAGCCAGTGCCTTAACGGTTGTAAACTTACTTAATAATCAATGGGGTTTTAAGATAACTGCAGAACATGTACGCCAGGGAGCTAGTAGTACAAATTGGCCAGCCAGAATGGAGACATTTAAAGGTAAGACTACAGTACTAATAGATGGAGCTCACAATGTGGCTGGGGTTAAAAGCTTAAAAAACGCCTTGACAAGAGACTTCTGTTGTAGTAATTTAATACTAGTAATTGGAATGTTAGCAGATAAAGAGCGCAGAGAAGCAATTAGCTTACTAGCGCCAATAGCCAATGCGATAGTTGTTACAAAGCCAAATAATCCTCGGGCCGGTAATTGGCAGGAACTAGCAGTACATGCAGCAGACTTTTGTAACAGTGTTATTTTAGAAGAAGATATTGGATTGGCAGTGGACAAAGCCATGGGGCTTGGTGAAAATAAAGCGGATTACTTGGTGTGTATTACTGGGTCACTATATATGGTAGCCGCTGCTCGGGAACGCATAATAACAAATTATTGGCATGGCGAGGACGACAATAGTTGATGTATTTTTCGCAAGCGGTATTGTTTAGCGTACTCACTTGTGATATTATTAACATATAAGCAGAGAATGAAGGAGGGTATATTTTGAAAACGTATAAAATACCTGAAGCATCTATAATAAGGTTGTCTGTATACTCTAGATATCTGAATCAACTAGACAACAAGGGAGTACTCACGATTTCATCTGGAGAAATTGCAGAAGGTGTAGGTGTAAGTCCGGCACAAGTGAGAAAAGATTTAGCTTATTTTGGTGAATTCGGGACTCGTGGTGTTGGCTACAATGTAAAAGATTTAAATCGGCATATGATGAAAATATTGGGATTGAACAAAGCTTGGAAAATAGTAATTGTGGGAGCAGGAAACCTAGGAAAGGCGCTTTCTTTTTACAAAGGCTTTCACGAAAGAGGATTGAGTGTTGTTGGACTGTTTGATAAAAATACAGATTTAATAGGAGAAATGGTTGGCAATAATCGGGTTATGTGTATCGGTGAGTTAGAGCAGTTTGTACGAGAAGAACAAGTGGATATTGGTGTAATTGCTGTGCCATCCAAATATGCTCAAGAAACTGCTGATGTTTTAGTGGAGGCTGGGATAAAGGCAATTTTGAACTTTGCACCTAAAGCATTAGTAGATGTACCGAATACTGTGGAATTGCGAAATGTGGACCTAGCTGTTAATTTAGAAATATTGACATTTAATATGGGCATGAAAGAGGAGTAGAAGGCCGCCGCAAGGCGGTTTTTTTATTCAATAGGAAAGTTCTATATCTCAAATAAACAAAAAACCAAAATACATAAAATGTAAATTTGTATTTTGGCACAATAAATACGCCATTATAGAA
>NZ_JBNPXS010000040.1:0-23862 GCF_050433185.1 Desulfitispora alkaliphila | reverse complement strand
CTGCGCATAGGCGAGGTCACACAGCGACAGATCGATCTCTACAAAAAAGTGGGGGTTACGCCTCCAACCTCGTTACAGTAACCCGGGAATGTAGGATGCATAGAAAACAACTATCCATGCCTGCATTTATTTTAACAACCAATCCAAGTCGGCCACTAAATCGCTGCTAAGCCTAGCAGAATAACCAGAGCGATATAGTGGCCATTTCTGTGGTCTTTTCTCCCGGGTCATCCTCATCCGCAGCACCTTGGCAGCCTGGCTAAGCTTTCCCTTTAGCCCTCCAGCTGCCAAAGAGCTGCTAGGTCCTTCTTGGTGCAGACTAGCCCCTATGAAAGCGTATAGATCCTGAAGCTAGACTGCACTTCCTGCATTCCTCACCAGCAACAGAACATCGGACCCCACCCCTAGCCCCTCCCCATTACAAGAGATAAGCTATCGTTTCAAGTAAGTGCTCCTGAAATTGCCGGCGTCTTACTCCCTTTTCTTCCCCTCTCCCTTCCCCCGACCCCCCTACACCCTCACCCCAACTTTCGAGGTAAGCGGACTATTGACACGGGGGATTATGGAGAGGGGAAGAAACCAACCCATGGCCTGAGCTCTCAGTCCATGGTCGACGCCTGGGTTAGCTGTATCTAGTAATTTGACTCGATGGGGAGGGGGAATACATTTGAAGATTGAGCGACAAAAAGCAACAAACTACGACAAAGGAATTTTTGAATAGTTTGTGTAAATATTAGGTAGTTGTAAATACAATCAATAATATTGAATTCTACAGAATGACAGAAGTTAATATTGAAGGGTCAAATCAAAATATAGGGGGAAGCGCCATGAAAATATTGGAAAAAACAAGATGCAAGCTGGGAGTCTTTTTATTTATTTTTATTATGTTTGGAATATTATTGCCTACCAAATTATTTGCTGATATATCGCAGGATATTTCAGGACATTGGGCTGAAGAAGTTATTCAGGACTGGATAGCTGAAGAACTGGTTACAGGTTATCCTGATGGAACAATTAGACCAAATGATGATGTAACCCGAGCAGAATTTATGACAATGATTAATAAAGCCTTTGGCTTCGAAAGTAAGGAAGATATACACTTTCCAGATGTTTCAGAGGAAGCTTGGTTTTATGATGCAGTTCGTATAGCAGTTAATCAAGGTTACATAGGGGGGTATTCTGACGGAACTATAAAACCATTAGATCCAATTAGTCGTCAGGAAGTAGCTGTAATTTTAGCAAACATATTTTCATTGGCTGAAGATATATCTTATGCAAGTAGTTTTATTGATGTAAGTACAATTCCTGAATGGAGTAAAGGGTTTGTGGGATCTGTAGTTAAGGCTGGTTTTATGAGTGGTTATCCAGATGATAGCTTCCGTCCTGTTAATACTATTTCTAGAGCTGAAGCTATACAATCAATTCAAAATGCAAGAATAAAACATACTTTAATAAGCGAAGATGGTATCTATGGACCGAAACAAGGAATAAAGACCTTAGCAGGTGACTTAAATATAAAAGCAGAAAGCACAGTATTACAGAATTACAATATTAAAGGTAATTTAATTATCTCTGAAGAAGTCGGCAATGGAGATGTAACACTTAATAATATCACAGTAGAAGGTACTACATATATCCGCGGAGGCGGGGCTGATAGTGTTTATATAAACGGTGGAAAATTTAATAGTATAATCTTTCAAAAACCATCTACTGGTGCTGTACGGCTGGTAGCTAACGATGTTAACGATTTGCAGGTAGTGGTTGCTGAAGAAGTTAATAATCAGCAAGTTAGATTAGAAGGAAATTTTGAAATGGTTACTATTGATTCAAATAGTGCAACTATAGAAGTTAAAAACTCAAGTATAATTGAAGAAATAGCAATTACAGAAAAAGCAGAGAAGGTTTCAATTAATCTTTCCTCTAATAGCATGATAGAAAAAGCGATTATAAACAGTTCAGGTCTTTCGGTTGATGGAGAAGGCTCAGTTCAGTCTATAGAGGGCACACAGAAAGAGAATGTTAATTTTGGAGCGAGTGTTAAAACTCCTGAAAACGCTACTAATACTAACACAAGCAGCAGTAGAAGAAGTCCACCCCCTAGTCCAAGTAAAGTTGAATTAACTGATATAGCACAAATAGAAGGCACACTAGAAGTTGGATCTGAATTAGTTGCTGGTTCCGTTACACCCACAGGCTCAACAGTCTCTTATCAGTGGTTGATCTCAGAAACTGAAGATGGAACTTATGAAGAAATTTCAGGAGCGAACTCAAATAACTATACTCCCGTTGAGGATGATCTTGGGAAATATTTAATGGTAGTAGCTACTGGGACAGGAGACTATACGGGAAGTGTCACTAGTGCCGTAATAGGCCCTGTAGCAACTCCGGCAAAGTACTTTGAATTTAACGAAGGTGTTATTACTGGATATGACATTGATGGTGGATTAGATGTAGTTATTCCAAGTAAAATTAATGGTGTAAATGTTACTGAAATTAGCGAACAGGCCTTCATGAGAAAACGACTTAATTCAGTTATTATACCAGATAGCGTAACAAGTATAGGTCAAAGAGCGTTTTCTAGCAATAGCCTTGCATCAATTAGTATACCGGATGATGTAACAAATATTGGTGAAAGTGCATTCTCGGGGAATCAGCTCAAGTCAGTGATTATTCCATGTGGTGTAACAAATATTGGGAACAGAACATTTGCTTCGAACAACTTAAAATCAATTGTTATTCCTGAGAATGTAAGCAGTATAGGTGATAGAGCATTTATAGGAAATAAGATTAAATCCATTACAATACCAGATAGCGTGATAAGTATCGGAAATGGTGCATTTGCTGGTAATGGTCTTAGTGTATCTGATATTAACCTAGGAGCTGGCATTACAGATTACTGGATATATAATCCTAATGATACTCAAGAATTAATTGGCCATATTGCAGGAGGTAATAACGGTGAATTAGTAATACCAGAAGGTGTAATAAGTATCAGTGATGGGGCATTTGAAAATAGTTATTTAAATTCTGTAATTGTACCTAATACAGTAGAAAATATTGGAGATAGGGCATTCAGAAATAATCTGATTGATGAAATATATTTACCTGATTCAGTAACAAGTATTGGAGACTGGGCATTCACGTATAACAGCATTAATTCAGTGTCTATTCCAAGTAATGTAAATGATATTGGTATGTACACATTTATGAATAATCAACTTACATCAGTGGATATTCCAGAGGGTGTAACAAGTATTGGTGATAGTGCATTTTCATATAATCAACTTAAATCAGTTGATATACCAACTAGTATTACTCATATTGGTACTCGAGCTTTTTTTCATAATCAACTAACAGAAATAGATGTTCCTGAAAATTTGACAAGAATTGGTGAAGAGGTTTTTGCATCGAATAACATTAAATCTGTTACAATCCCTGATAGTGTTCGAAGTATAGATTATAGGGCGTTTAAAGATAATCAGTTAGCTTCTATGGTTATTCCGGATAGAGTAAGAAGAATTGAAGGAGGAGCATTTGCAGGCAATGGTCTCCATGAAACGGATGTTACATTGGGTGCAGGAGTTACGGATTATTGGATATATAATTATAGGGATGAGCAGGAAGTTAATGGGCATATCTTAGGTGGAAATAACGGAGTGTTAGAGATACCAAATGGTGTGACTAGCATAAGTGCAAGAGCTTTTGAAAACAACTCCATTACAAATGTGTCAATACCTGATACAGTAACTAGTATTGGTGAGGGTGCTTTTAGTCGCAACTCAATTATCGACGTAATATTACCCGCTAACTTAACAATTATTGAGAGAAATGTATTTATTGATAATAAGATTTCTAGCATATATATACCTAATGGTGTTACTACCATAGATGAAGGAGCATTGGCTTATAATGAGCTTACTACTATAGAGTTACCTAAAAGCTTGACCCAAATTAATACGGGTGCACTTCAGGGTAACCAACTAAGGAGAATAACAATAGGATCAAATGTCACAATAGAGGATAATCTACTTGGTGGTAGAAATGGTAACGACTTCCGTGAAATCTATGAAACAAAAAGCAGAGAAGCAGGTACATATATCCGTTTACAATCAGGGATATGGGAAAAACAAACAGGAGAAATTAAAGTAATAGAAATACCTGATGCTAATTTAGAACAAGTAATCCGAGATGAGCTGAATATGCCTAGAGGGGATATTACAGAAAATGATATGGCTATTATTACTAGTTTAAGTACATCTGGATTAGATATTAGCAATCTAGAAGGCTTGCAGTATGCAGTTAACCTAAACACATTAAATATATCAAGGAATGAAATCGAAGATATATCAGTTTTAAGCAGCCTGATAAATTTAAAAAATCTTTATATATGGGATAACCCAATAAGTGAGATAGATGTTTTAACCAACCTAGTGAACTTAGAACGACTCGAAATCAGAAGTGATTTAATAGAAGATATTTCGACTCTTGAAAATTTAAGCAAATTGCAAGAACTAAGATTATTTGGAAGCTATAATGATGTTAGTGTCCTAAATAATTTAATAGGATTACAAGAGCTAAGTCTTAGTAGCGATGAACTTATTGACATTTCACCCTTAAGTGATTTACCGGAACTAGAAAGACTATCATTATATGGAAAAAATGTTACAATAACATCACCACTAGTAGGTTTTGAAAAACTAGTGCATTTCAGCTTTGAAGGCAGCCAAAGCAATATCATATCTTTGCTTAAAAACCTTACTAGTCTTAAATCAATCAACCTTTGGGGTAATCAAATTGAGTACATATCTAATGAAGATATCAAAGTGTTAAATAATATGCCTTATATAGAACAACTTAACTTAGGGAGTAATCAAATTAAGGATATCTCTAATTTTTCTAATGCGTACCTACCGAACCTTAAAGATCTTGGGCTAGGGGAGAACAATATTAGCGATATATCTGCTTTAAGCGGACTAACTAGTTTAGAGAGACTTCGCTTAGGTGGTAACGCCATAGATGATATTACTGCTCTAGGGTATTTAAATAATCTAGTTGATCTTTCTATAGAGAGGAATCGTATTAGTGATATTTATGTTATTGCGAACTTTAATGATCTCGAATATCTAAACATTATGAGTAATGAAGTCAGTGACATAACACCTTTGCAAAATCTAAATAGTTTGGAATATCTTAGTATAAATGATAATAGAATAGCGGATATCAAGCCTTTTATTACAAGCTATAAAAATAGTGGACTCGATAACCTAGTAATAATTAATCTAATGAATAACTTTTTAAGTCTAGAGGGAGGTTCTGAAACACTTTCAGATATTCAGTTTTTAATTAATCAGGGAATACATATTAGATATGAACCCCAGAAGTCTTTTAATACCGTAGAGTCTATAGTTAGTGTTGCTATAGATAACTATGCTAAAGCTCGACCACAATCGGGTCTAAATAATGCAGATATAGTGTATGAAACTTCAGTAGCACCAGGAATAACAAGATATCTTGCTTTATTTGACCTGGATAAGCAAGTAGAAAAGATTGGACCAGTTCGTAGTGCGAGAGAACATATTGTTAATATTGCATCATCACATAAAAGTGCATTGGCACATGCTGGAGGGAGTACAGGCGCTTTAAATCTTATTCCATCTGCTCCAATAATGAGCTTTGATGAAATTTATGGTTCCAGAAGGTATTTTTTTAGGTCTGACAACAATGAAGCTCCATACAATCTATATACTAGTACAAGTCGAATAATACAGGGGGTTGAAGATAGAAATACAGTATTAGTTTCTCCAGACAGATATAGTACAGGTGAAAATGAAGATGGGATAAATATTGAAAAAATTAGTGTTAAATTTTTAGGACAGAATTTTGATACTGAATTTAGATATAATGGCCTTAATTATGAAAGGTATGAAAAAGACTCTCCGGTTTTACTAGAGGACGGAGCGATAATAACTGCTGACAATGTAGTGGTTCTTTACGCAGATCATGAAAAAGAATATGTTGAAAGCATTGACGAGTGGGTGATTAATGTTAATTTAATAGGATCAGGTCCAGCGACCTTTTGTAGAGATGGTAAAGCATGGAGTGGGGAATGGCAAAAAACATCTATGGAATCAGATATTGAATTTACCCTGAATGAGGATTTATATAAATTTGCCCCGGGTAACATATGGATACTGATAGTACCAAACTAATAGTAATTCCTTGATAATCATCTGCCCACACCGTAACCACTTTTTGACCACGTAATCATGGAAAAAAGGTAATTTCCTGTAAATCATGTTACGAAGCAAAAACGCTGAAACCATTGGTATCACTCGCTCTGGAAAATTAGTGTTCTAGATGTTACAGCTGGCAATGTCAAGCCAGACATGATGTAATAAATACAGTGTTTGAAGTGAAAACAAAATACAATTTATGTTATAATGAAGTAACTATAATGCGCTAGTTTGGAGGTGCAGAATTATGAATGAGATAAAAGAAGAAGCAAAAAAACTTATAGATAGATTACCAGATCAAGCTACTTGGGATGACATTATGTATCAAATGTATGTAAAAAAGAAGCTAGATGTATCTTTAAAAGCTGCGGAAGATGGAGAGGTAGTTTCTCATGAAGAAGTTAAAAGAAGGTTGCTATTGAGATGATTGTTTGGACGGAACCAGCAGTGTCTGATTTAGAGGCTATTAGAGATTATATTAAAAGGGATTCTTTAGTTTACGCAGATCGCTTTGTAGAGAATGTAATTGAAACCGTTGAAAAGCTTAATTCTTTTCCTAGAATGGGGAGAGTTGTACCAGAAGCAGAAGATGAAAGTATTAGAGAAGTTTTGCTGTATAATTACCGTATAATCTATAAAGTTGAAAAAAGCCAAATTTTAATATTAGCACTTATACATGGCGTAAGGGATTTAACTAATAAAATAAATAAGCCATGGAAAAGCTAGATTAATATTATGAATTAAATAGTTAAATCTCTGCCGTACAGCATAATTAGCCAGGCACATGATTTTTTTGTATGTCATGGTACTGCTACGGGAACAAAAAACCATAAAAAAACACATCAAAAAACAAAAAGGCACTCGATAGCCGAGTGCCCGAAACCCAATAAAATAAAGGGTTTTAACTAATTTTAACAAAAATTAAAAAGTTCTATCGAGCTTTTGGTAAGGTGGAGGTCGTAACATAGAGTAACTTCCAAAAAATATCAATTACACTCAGACCTAACTTATTGTCTAAGGTTATAATAAGAGTAACAAAAAAGTAACATAAAAGTAACGCAAGCATGTAAAAAGCATTAATTTGTGTTAATCAAGTTACAGGTCCAAAGCCCGTAAACCCCGTCATGACGCGCTTTCGTGAATTGGTGTTAATTATGTTACAGTTAGCTATTAGATGCCAGGTATGATGTAATAAATACAAAGCATGGAAGTTAAAACCTTACTCGCTATATGTTATAATGAACGTAGTGAATAAACTGTTTTTTTGGAGGTGACTTGGCATGGGTGCTGAGGAAATTTTAAAACAAGCACTAAAGCTTAAGCCCGAAGAAAGGTTTATGGTGGTGGAAGGTTTAATAAAAAGTATAGATAAGACGGATAAGAAACTAGATGAATTATGGGTCATAGAAGCAGAAAAGAGACTTGCAGCGTATCGAGAAAGAAAATTAGAAGGTGTACCGATGGAAGAGATATTTAAGGAAGAGCATCGAAAGCCAAACTATTGGATAGGAAGAGACGAAACATAAGTACACATGGGTTTTAGGGAACAGGTGATACTATATTAAAAGGTTCTCATGTGGTTGGGGTGTAGAGGTCACCTCATATCAGGAAGTTTTTTTCTGCTCAATAAGCTGTCCATTTTATGGGCGGCTTTTTTGGTACGATAAAAGTGTAAATGCAAGACATCATTTTAATGGTGTTGATTTGCAGGAATATTAATTCCATTTACCTGGCTGTATGGCTGATGGTGAAACTATAGAGGAAGCTGTGAAAAATTTAAATGAAGCAAAAGCGTCGTGGATTGAAACGATTTATTTTATACCACTTAGCACGAGAGGTAGGGCATAAAGGAAAAGAAGTGACTTGATAGTCATTGTATTGAGGTAATAGTTTAAGCAGTATCCCTTACGACAAATAATATTATTTGCATAAAAACTGAAATATGGTATAAATAACTTAGCCGGAAAAATCTAGCTTTTTTTATACACAAAATTAACTGATGATCCGATTGTAATGGAGTGATAGAAATGCAAAAAATAGGTTATAAAAGAATATCTCTGGTTATTTTATTGTTAAGCATATTCACACTATGGTTCACATCTCCTAAGCAACATACTACGACCCTACAAGGAATTTCATATCAATTAGGTACAGAAAATACTCACATAGAAAAAAGAGTAGAGATATATTTAGATGGTAAATTACAAAGAGGCTTACTCGGGGATATTATTTTTAAAGGAAATATAGATATAGAAAATGTTAATTTTCCTGTTCCAGAAAATGAAAGACAAATAACAATTAAAAACGGGGAAGGACATTTAGCTTGGGGATGGTATGAAGATGGTAATTCTAGAACATATTCTTACGGAACTATTCTTACAGATGAAGAATTTAAGCAAATTACAATTTTAAAACATATTAGTGCTAATAGTAGTACTAATAATAAGGGATGGACTTCGAAAGATGGACATACGATTTCCGCACCTGCAAATAATCGCATGGAAGCAATAGAAATAACAAATAAATTAAAACCAAAATTAAAAGATACCTAGTTGAACAGTCAACGTTAGGTTAACCTACATTACAATGGTACCAGGCATGCATAGGAAATCAACTATCCATGCCTGCCTCTATTTTAATAACCAATCCAAGCCGGCCACTAAATCGCTGCTGCTAACTCTAGCAGAATAACTAGAGCGATATAGTGGCCATTTTTGTGGTCCTCTTCCCGGGTTATCCTCATCCGCACCACCTTGGCAACCTTATTGATTTACAATTAAAATTGACCCCTCATTTACAAGTAAAAATGACCCCCTAGAGAACAACGCCTCGTGTTAAAATATTATGTCACAATATTTTAGCAAGGAGGTCAAGGGGTGAAAGATGTGTATGATTGTGAGACTGTTAAAAGACTGTTCAAAAGTGGAATGAAGATAAAAGCAATTGCTAGAACATTGAATATGTCTAAGAACACAGTCAAAAAACTAATTAAAGCAGAGGGGGCTCCTAGATACAACAGAGAATATTACAAAACCAAGACTGATGAATACGAAGATCAGATAACTAAGTGGTATTTAGAAGATGATTTCAATGGAACTAGAATCTTTAGGGAATTGAAAAAGCATGGATATGACGGAAGCATTAACCCAATATACAGGTGCTTAAAAAAGCTAGCAGATCAAAAATCAGAAATAAGCAAAGCTGCTTGTGAAAGAATTGAAACTCCTTACGGTGATCAAGCCCAATTTGACTGGTCTCCGTACAAAATGGTGATAGGAAGTAATTTGATTGAGGTAAACTGTATGACCATGATACTTTCAGCCTCTAGGAAAAAAGCTGGAGTATTTTCAAAAAATGTAGATGCCGATTCGGTCTATGAAGCAATCCAAGAGCTTTTTGAAGATCTAGGAGGGGTTACTAGAGAACTCTTGATAGATAATCCAAAAACCCTGGTTCTAGCTAACAATAAAGGACACGAAGTAATCTTTAACAGGAGTGCACTTAACTTAAGCTTTCATTTGGGAACTGAACTCAATGCTTGTGCTCCCTACAGAGCTAGAACAAAAGGCAAGATAGAAAAGCCTTATCAGTACATAGAAGAACAATTTGTAAAGGGTAGTAGGTTTGATTCACTGGAGCATCTAAATAAAGAATTCAAAATATTTCTGGAAGAATTCAATGAAAATGTGCATGGAACAACAAAGAGAAAACCAAATGAAATGTTTTTAGAAGAAGCCCAGCATCTATTACCAATACCGAATAAAAGATACCTGCATCAATCACTTCAGGAGAGAATAGTAAGCAATGACTGCTATGTATCAGTTGATACAAATAGGTACTCTGTTCCTGCTAAATACGTGGGTAAGAGTGTAAAGGTAAGAAAGGTATATGGATACAAGCTTGAGATATACAGTAAAGAGATGCAATTAATCTTCACCCACAATTTAGTAGAAGGGAAAAACGAAGTTAAAAAAACAGAGGAACATTATGATGCCATAAAAGCAAAGGCACCTAAATCAATACCTGAGATTAGGAGACAATTTGTAAAGAGCTTTAGCTGTGGACAGGTTTATCTAAATAGAACTAGTAAGATACTTACTCAGCAAAGCTACCATATGAGAGAGTTTTTAAAGCTTAAGGAATTATACAGCAATCATGATTTAGAACTGATACTTAGTTATTGCATTAATAATGAAATTTACAGGATAGAGGGCATCAAAGAAGTCTTAAAAGACAAGTACTTTGAGATAGTCTTAGAGGAAAAGAGTATTGATAAGAGCAATATCGCAGAGGCTGAATTCAATTCAAAAGACCTTGCCCCTGATGGACTTATAAGAGACACATCATATTATGAGGGGGGTCAAAATTGAATGTAAAACCGTCGATTTACAGTGAAAATAACACCGTGGAAGATATCCTAAAGAGCTTTAGGTTGCTTGATATCTATGAAAACCTGGAGGAACAGATAAAAATAGCTGTAGATAACAACCTAAGTCATAGGGAATTTCTTGAGAATCTTCTCCATATTGAACATCAAGGCAAAAAAGAAAGAAGAAAGGAAAGAAACATAAAAGCTGCAAAATTTGAGAAGATAGCAACTCTTGAAGAATTTGACTTTTCATTTCAGAAAAGCATCAATATGGCACAGATAAAAGAGCTGGCAACATTAAATTTCCTGGAGAAGAATGAGAATATAATACTCATAGGTCCCAATGGAGTAGGTAAAAGCCATATAAGTCAGTCTATAGGACTAAGAGCATGTGAAGAAGGAAAAAAAGTGCTGTTTACACCAGCAATTGAGCTGATAGAAAGACTTGAAACAGCATATGAGGAAGGGAAATTAAAAGAATTTTTCAAGAAGCTATCGAGAATAGACCTACTAATAATAGATGAGTTTTCTCATTTCAAAATGAACAAAGAAAAAGAGAGCATATTTTTTCAACTTATCCGCCAAAGATATGAAAAAAGCTCCCTAATAATAACTACCAACATCCCATTAGGATCATGGGATCATATATTTACCAGTAAACTAGCAGCTACAGCAGTGCTGGATCGTCTAGTTCACCATTGTCACGTAATCAGTATACCAGGAGACAGTTATAGAGTAAAGGCAAAAATTAAGGAGGATGAATTTGAGAGCCAACGACATAGACCTTAACAGAATAGTAGAAGTATTTAATAGTGAAGGTAAAAAGGCTGCAGCAGAGTTCACGGAAAAAGAATACTCCCGAAAGTATTCAGTTATCCAAAAAAGAATCAAAGAAGAAACTAATTATAATTATAATAGGAATACACGGAAGTATGAACTGAAAAAAGAGGAAGTAAATGCTGAATTCATGACCCTTGAAGAACTTTGTGAGGAAAAGCCAGAAAGAATTAAAACTATTGAGGATAGGTCGAACTTTGACCTTAATCCTCATATAGAGAATTCAATGTTTAAAGATATAATAATTAATCTTATGAAAGATAAAATGCAAGAGATGAGCAAATATATTCATTTAGAGCAAAGCACCAGGCTTGTTCTAATCAGCATAAAAAAGCTCGAAGCAAATGGATACAAAGTCATTTTTGACTGACATTTAAGCTATAGCTAGAGACTCTAGGGGGTCAAAATTAAATGTAAAAAACTAAAAAAAGGGGTCAATTTTACTTGACAATCTACAGCAACCTGGACAAGCCTTCCCTTTAGCTCTTCAGCTGCCAAAGAGCTGCTAGGCTTAAAACATGAATTTTTTCCAAATTAAAAAGGTTAATATGTAAGTAAAAATTGTAATCCAAAACTCATATCTATAGCCGTCACTATAGTACCATAATCGATATAACGGCTGTCTTTTTTGGTCTTTGTTAATAGGCCATAAGAAGTGTATACCATTGTCAGTAAATGAGTCAGCAATAAGGTGAAATAGATAACCACAATAAAAACCTATTAGTGGAATTAAGATAGGAAAATATATACCTAAACTTTTTAGATAAAAATGTAGCAATACTACTGGCAGAAAGAAAATGGCGGTTGCTACTAAAGAGCAGAGAAAAGAATGTGTAAACCCCCTGTGTTCAAGATCAAAGGTGCTATCAAGTTTATCAGGTAAAATTGAAGAATAAAAAGGAATTACTGCTAAGGCCAATAAAATAAAACCAAATAATTTGCTTTGAGCTTGGTATAAAGATGTAATAACTGTTGAATAGGTAAAGACACCTATAGCTCTATGAGTTTTCCATCGCAAAACATCACCCTCTATCATGTATATACACAGGAAGGGTGAAAATGATTATGTTTTATATATTAGTAAAGTTCTGTTGAATATTTTGGGATTAGAAAAGTCCAAGCTTTAATAGATTAATTTGTACTAGGACAAATTTTTTTCAGCATACCCATGTATAAAAAGTGGGTGGTTAATTATTATGAGAATAAGAAAAATCCCCATAAAATTAATTATTGAAGAGAACAAATACAGAAATAAAGTAGAGGATAAATCATTAATTCTTAGTATTAGAGAGAAAGGTTTAATGGAGCCATTAATTGTAGAGGGGCCTGTCTTAAAATATAAATATCTATTAATAGAAGGATATCGTAGATTAGCTAGTTTGAAAATATTAGGATATAAAACCATACCGTGTGTAGTAAAAGATGTGAGTTCTGAAGAAAGTAGAATTTTAAAGCGTCTAACTGTGGAATTTAGTACTAAGAAAAAAACAAGCTATGAACTAGAAAGAATGATGGAGTTTTTAATAAACAAAGGGTACACAAAAAAGCAAATTGCAAAAGAAATAAATGTAAGCATTTCTACGATATATAGATATACTAAAACCATAGGAAAAGAGACTGAAATAAAAAGGAAAGCTGAAGCAGCTGGTGTTGATAAGTCTGGAATAGATGATATTATTAATATTCCTGATATAACCCCAGAATTAAGAGAACAATTATATTTATGGTATATAGATAAGTTGTTTAAGGCTTATCATGTTAGGTCGATTAAATTAATAACAAAAACTCAGTATTTTAATAGTTTGCCAACAGAATCTCAACACAGTTGTATATGGAAGGCAATTAATGATACAAAATTTGAAAAAGATAAAGCAAAAAGAATTGTGTTCTTAGAAACAATAAAGCATTTTACTGAGGAAGATTTAAATAAGTACATATTTGGGTATGTAATTGACTCACTTAAAGAGATTAACGAAGTATGTGAAAATCAAGACTTTATTAATAGTCTTACTGTGGAGCAGACTAAAAAAATAAGTAGAATACTTGAAGAAATACAGCTAAAAGCTAGTAATCTTAAAGAAACAAATACACCTTATCAAAACCAAGAAAACGATAATGTTATAAAGAATATAAAATTTTTAATATAGTTATCTGGGCGTTAATCACTAGAACTAAAAACAGTCAAGTCATGATTTTAAAGAAATCTGGCTTGACTATTTTGCTTATAGGATTCTATCTAACGGAAAAATAATCCAAATATATACATAATGCAGGAATTTGCCTATAATAAATTGAAACTTACTATTGATAACACACAAGTAAGAAATACTAAGAATTAACAACGAGGTGGAGAAACTATGGCTAAAACTAATGATAACGGCAACGGAGCCAATATAGGTTTTGAAGAAAAACTATGGCTAGCAGCAGATAAAATGAGAAATAACATGGATGCTGCCGAGTACAAGCATGTAGTACTGGGACTAATTTTCTTGAAATACATTTCGGACGCTTTTGAAGAGATGTATCAAAAAATAGCAGCCGAGGAGTTTGGAGATCCCGAGGATAGAGACGAATACTTAGCTGACAATATCTTTTGGGTTTCTAAAGAGGCCCGATGGAATAATATTGTGGATAATGCCAAAAAGCCTACAATAGGTCAAGTGATTGACGAGGCTATGGTGGCTATTGAGAAAGAAAACCCTAGCTTAAAAGGTGTACTGCCTAAGAACTTTGCTCGGGCAGATTTGGACAAGACCCGTTTAGGTGAACTAGTAGACTTAATCGGTACTATCAGTGTGGGCGACAAGGAAAGTCGATCTAAGGATATTTTAGGGAGAGTTTACGAATACTTCTTAGCTAAATTTGCCAGTGCTGAGGGAAGAGGGGGAGGCGAGTTCTATACCCCACAATCGGTGGTAAAGCTTTTAGTTGAAATGCTACAGCCTTATAAAGGAAGAATATTTGACCCCTGCTGTGGCTCTGGTGGCATGTTTGTCCAAAGTGAAAAGTTTGTGGAGTCCCACCAAGGTACAATTGGAGACATTCACATATACGGTCAAGAGTCTAACCCTACCACTTGGCGCTTATGTAAAATGAACTTGGCCATTAGGGGTATTGACGGGGATATTGGCAAGCATCATGCTGATAGCTTTCACAATAATTTACATAAAAGCTTAAAAGCAGATTATATTATTGCAAATCCGCCCTTTAATATTAGTGACTGGGGAGGAGAGCGCCTGCGGGAGGATGTACGCTGGAAGTTTGGAACACCTCCAGTGGGAAATGCAAACTACGCTTGGATTCAACATTTTATTCATCACTTATCACCAAATGGCACTGCAGGCTTTGTTTTAGCTAATGGCTCCATGTCAACTAATACATCTAGCGAAGGTGAAATAAGGAAAAACCTAATCCAAAATGACCTAGTAGACTGTATTGTAGCTATGCCAGGGCAGCTTTTTTACTCAACTCAAATTCCAGTCTGTCTCTGGTTTACTACCAAGAACAAGGCAGCAACTAAGCATAGAGACCGTAGGGGAGAAATTCTCTTTATCGATGCTAGAAAAATGGGCTTCATGGCCGATAGAACCCATAAAATGTTGAGTGATGAGGATATCAAAAAAATAGCGGATACATACCACGCTTGGAGAGGTCAGCAAGATGTTGGAACCTATGAAGATATAGATGGTTTTTGCAAAGCAGCAAAACTAGAAGAAGTGCAAGAGCATGAATACATCCTAACCCCGGGAAGATATGTAGGCTTAGAAGCAGCAGAGGAAGACGGAGAACCCTTCGAGGAAAAAATGCAGCGACTGACAGATGAACTGGCAGAACAGTTTGCCAAGTCAAATGAGCTAGAGCAGAAGATAAGGAAGAACCTAGGGGGGATTGGGTTTAACTGCCCTTGATATAAAGTAAGAAGGCAGGTTTACCTGCCACGAAGGACGGCAGGTGAACATGTCCCGATATGAAGGAGGATGACAGGTTTGGGTTTTGAAAATAAATCTGAAATCTTGATGTATCAGACAGAGGATGGAAAGATACGACTAGAGGTAAGGATGGAAGATGAGACGGTCTGGCTTAATCAAGGCCAGATGGCAGATCTTTTTCAAACTACTAAACAAAATATAAGTCTGCACATAAATAATTGCTTTAAGGAAGGAGAACTTGACCAAAATGCAGTTGTCAAGGATTCCTTGACAACTGCAGCAGATGGGAAGTTATATAAAACTAAATTTTATAACCTAGATGTGATAATATCTGTTGGATATCGTGTTAAATCCCTACGCGGTACACAATTTAGAATATGGGCTAATTCAATTTTGAAGGAGTATATAATAAAAGGGTTTGCCATGAATGATGATTTGCTTAAAAAAGCAGGTGGAGGAAACTACTTTCAGGAATTATTGGAACGCATTAGGGATATTCGGGCTAGCGAAAAAGTATTTTATCGGCAGGTATTGGATATTTACGCAACAAGCATTGACTATGATCCTAAGGCTGAGATTACAAAGAGTTTTTTTAAAACGGTACAGAATAAAATGCACTTTGCAGCCCATGGACATACAGCAGCAGAAATTATTTATCTAAGAGCAAATGCTGATAAGGCTTTTATGGGAATGACTGCATTTGACAGGGAAAAACCTAGAAAGTCTGATGCTTCTATAGCAAAGAACTATCTAAGCCAGGAGGAAATCAATATATTAAATAGATTAGTTACTGCCTATCTAGAATTTGCTGAGCTACAGGCTATCAGGCAAAAACCTATGTATATGAAAGACTGGGTTGCCAAACTGGACGATTTTATTAAAATGAGTGGCAGTGAACTCCTACAGAATGCAGGCAGAATCAGCCATGAGCAGGCTAAAATAAAAGCTGAGTTGGAGTATGAAAAATATAGAGAGAAAACCAAAGATGAGTTGACCAAAGTGGAAAGGGATTTTCTTAAAAGTATAAGAGAAACCGAAAAAAAGTTAGAAAAAAAGAAATGATTAGAATTTAATTGCAGCATCTCACAGGAGAGTTAGCAGAATAGTTTGCCAAGTCTAATGAGCTTGAGCAGAAGATAAGGAAGAACCTAGGGGGGGAGGGTTTACCTGCCACATAAAAAGGTAGGTGAACCTGTCGCGACATGAAGGAGGATGACAGGTTTGGGTTTTAGTGAATGGGAGGATGCAAAGCTAGGGGATTATGTTACGATAAAGCATGGGTATGCTTTTAGTAGAGAGCAATTTTCTGAAGAGTGTTTAGGACGGCCAATTATAGTCAATATTGGCAACTTTGATTATTCGGGGGGCTTTAGATTTGAAAAAACGAAGGTTAGGGAATGTGCCACAGACTACCCAAAAGAATATGTATTAAAACCTGGAGAGATTTTATTAGCAATGACTTGTCAAACTGCAGGTGGAGAAATATTAGGGATACCTGGAAAGATACCTGATGATGGTAGGTTATATTTACATAACCAACGTTTAGGGAAAATTGAGATTAGAAAGTCGTCAAAAGTTGCATTAGATTTTATTTACTATATGTGCCTCTGGTCAGTGTTTCGCAATGAACTATTTGTAACTGCAACTGGTACAAAAATTCTTCATACAGCCCCTAAGAGAATAGAAAACTTTAAATGCAAGTTTCCACCAATAAAAGAACAAAAAGCCATAGCTTCAATCCTCTCAACTTTAGACGACAAAATCGAACTCAATAACCAAATCAACAAAAACCTTGAAGAAATGGCTCAAGCAATTTTTAAGCGATGGTTTGTAGATTTTGAGTTTCCCTGCCTTCCTGAAAATTATAAATTTTCAGGGGCAGGTAAACCAGAAGACCTGGAAAGGGCTTGTACTTATAAGCGAGTAGGTGGATTGCCCGTTCCCGATGGGGAAAGCTGGTTTGTGTATGTACTATTGTGTAATGATGGCAGCTTCTATAAAGGGATAACCACTGATCTATACAGGAGGTTTTATGAACACTACATTGGCAAGGGAGCTAAGCACACAAAAACCCATAGACCCATTAAAGTAATTCACCATGAGCGCTTTAATTCCCAAGAGAAAGCCAGGAAAAGAGAAGAAGAGCTAAAAACTGGCTATGGTAGAGAGTGGCTTAAGCGAGAGTACGACAAGTATTTAAGCGGTGGTTCACTTGCCTCTCAAACTCGCTTGAAGGTGGCAGGAGAAATGGTGGAAAGTGAGCTGGGATTGATACCTAAGGGGTGGGAGGTAGGAGCGATTGAAGATATAGCTGATGTTGTAGGAGGGGGTACTCCTTCTAAAAAAAGAGAAGATTTCTTTACAAATCAAGGCATCCCTTGGTTAACTCCAAAAGACCTATCAGAAACAAAAGATAAAAAATTTATTTGTAGAGGCAAATTAGATATTACTGAATTAGGACTAAAGAATAGTAGTGCAAAGTTAATGCCTAAAGGCACAGTATTATTTTCATCACGGGCACCTATTGGTTATATCGCTATAGCAAAGAATGATATTACTACAAATCAAGGATTTAAATCGTTAGTTCCTAAAAAGGATATTAATTCTGAATATATATACTATATGTTAAAGTTAATCACTCCTGCTATAGAAAGTAGAGCAAGTGGCTCGACTTTCAAAGAAATATCTGGAGGTTTAATGAAGAAAACAGAAATTATGGTGCCTAATAAAGATGTTATAAATAAATTTGGAGAAATTATTAATTCAATTAGCTTGCAAATACTTAAGAACGAAGAGGAAATAGAAATACTCACAGAAACCCGCGATACCCTACTTCCAAAGCTAATGTCGGGGGAGATTAGAGTACCTATTGAAGAGTAGTCATTTTATGCAGTCTGAGTAAGCATTAGAGTTTATCAGGCGTTAAATAGTACAAGCAGTTAGGGGGAATTGACTTGTCTAATTTCACAGAGGCTGATTTAGAGGAAGCCACCATGGATTGGTTTGAGGAGTTGGGTTATGAACGGGCCTTTGGACCGGATTTGGCTCCTGATGGTGACTACCCAGAGCGGGGAGATTATGCTCAGGTTATCCTGGAGGAGCGTTTAAAGGATGCTTTAATGAGGATTAATCCTGGCATATCTCAGGAAGCTATTAACGAAGCTTTTTTCAAGATAACTGTCACCCAGAGTCCAATCCTAATAGTTAACAACCAGAACTTTCAGAGAATGATTACTGACGGAATAGATGTTGAGACAAGAAGGGAAGACGGCAGTAGTAAGACTGAAAAAGTATGGCTTTTTGATTTTGAGCAGATAGACAATAACGATTGGTTAGTAATAAATCAATTTACAGTAATAGAGGATGGCAAGGATAGAAGACCTGATGTGGTTATCTATGTCAATGGGCTTCCTTTAGTTGTCTTTGAATTAAAGAGTAGCTCTAATGAAAATGTGAGTATTACAAAGGCCTATAACCAAATCCAAACCTACAAAAAGGACATCCCCTCTTTATTTGTATATAACGCCTTTAATGTGATTAGTGATGGCTTTAATGCTAGAGTTGGCAGCTTAACAGCAAATGAAGAACGCTATATGATGTGGCGAACTATCGACGGTGTGGAAGTTGAGCCTACCACAGTCCCCCAGCTGGAAGTGCTGATTAAGGGAATGTTTGAACGGAGGAAATTCCTAGACATCATCAAGCACTTTATTCTTTTTCAGACTGATGGGGAGAATATAATAAAAATTTTAGCCGGTTATCATCAGTACCATGCAGTCAATAAAGCCATGGCTAATACCTTCACAGCTGCAAATCAGCAGGGCGATAGAAAAATCGGGGTAATCTGGCATACCCAAGGCTCAGGGAAGAGTTTGTCCATGGTTTTTTATACCGGAAAGCTTGTGTTAGAGCTTGATAATCCTACCATAGTTGTAATCACAGACCGAAACGACCTAGACGATCAGCTCTATAATACCTTTAGCGCCTCCAAAGACCTCTTGCGTCAAAAGCCGCAACAGGCTAAAGACCGCCAGCACCTACGGGAGCTTTTATCTGTTGCTTCTGGGGGAATAGTATTTACCACAATTCACAAGTTTTCACCAGAGGAAAAGGGGGACACCCAACCAATTTTGACAGATAGAAAAAATGTAATTGTAATAGCCGATGAAGCTCATCGCTCCCAGTACGGTTTCAGTGCTGATGTGGTTCAAAATAATAGCCAGGCTGATATAAAATTTGGCTATGCAAAATACATGCGGGAAGCCCTGCCAAATGCCTCTTATATTGGCTTTACAGGAACACCAGTAGAGCTCACTGACAAAAACACCGCCGCTGTCTTCGGGGATTACATCGACATTTACGATATGACTAGAGCAGTAGAAGACGGAACAACTGTGAAAATCTTTTACGAGAGCAGAGTGGCAAAAATTGAACTGCCAGAAGAGGATATGCCAAAAATAGATGAAGAGTATGAGGAAATAACAGAGGATCGGGAGTTAACAGAAAAAGAAAAGCTAAAGAGCAAGTGGTCTCGCTTAGAGGCATTAGTTGGCTCAAACAAGAGACTAAAGCTAATAGCCAAGGATATGGTAGATCACTTTGAAAAAAGACAAGATGCTGCCTTTGGAAAATCCATGATAGTAGTCATGTCTCGGCGAATAGCGGTAGACTTGTATAGAGAAATAACAAAGTTGCGACCAAACTGGCACAGTGATGATGACGACAAGGGCATGATAAAAATAGTTATGACTGGCACGGCCAGTGATCCAGAAGACTGGCAGCCCTTTATTGGGAACAAGAAGCGCAGGGAATATCTAGCCAAGCGGATGAAGGATGAGGAAGACCCCTTAAAAATAGTTATTGTGCGGGATATGTGGCTTACTGGCTTTGATGTACCAGCCATGGACACCATGTATATTGATAAACTCATGCAGGGCCATAACCTAATGCAGGCTATAGCCCGGGTTAATAGAGTGTTTAGAGATAAGCCCGGTGGACTGATTGTTGACTATATCGGAATTGCGGATTCACTAAAGAGTGCTTTATCCCAATATACAGATTCAGATAAAAAGACAACAGGAGTAGATACCTCTCAGGCAGCAGCACTTATGCTTGAAAAATACGAGATTATCAAAGATATGCTCCATGGCTTTGATTATAGCGGTTTTGCTTCAGGCAAACCCAGTGAAAGAATGAATGTGATAGTGGCAACAGTGGACTATGTTCTAGGATTAGGAGAAGAGAAGAAAAAAGATTTTATCAAATATGTAACAGAGCTATCCAAGGCCTATTCCCTCTGTGCTACTACCGAAGAGGCTAAGAAAATTAATGTGGAGATAGGGTTTTTCAAAGCTGTAAAAGCTGGTATAGTAAAGTTAATGAGCGCAGGAGGTAAGACCAAAACCCAAGAGCAAGTGGACAGTGCTATAAATCAGCTTATCTCCAAGTCCATTATATCCGATGAAGTTGTGGATGTATTAGGTTCAGTTGGCCTTAACAAACCGGATCTCTCCATTCTATCAGATGAATTTTTAGAAGAAGTGAGAGGGCTAAAGCAGAAAAACTTAGCTGTGGAATTGCTTAAAAGATTGCTGCAAGGCAAAGTAAAATCTGTTTCCAAGCGCAACCTTGTTCAGTCGCGAAAGTTTTCTGAGCTTCTAGAAAACTCCATTAAGAAATACAATAACAGAAGTGTGGCTACAAAAGAAATAATTGAAGAGCTCATCAAACTGGCGCAAGAAATGAATGAAGCCCATAGACGGGGAGAGGATACAGGACTTTCTGAGGATGAAATCGCCTTCTACGATGCCTTAGGTGTAAACGATGCAGCGGTAAAAATAATGGGCGATGATGTGTTAAAGCAAATTGCCAAAGACCTGGCCAAATCCATTAAGAGTAATATGAGCATAGACTGGAACTTGAGAGAAAGCGTTAGAGCCAAAATGCGAGTAACAATCAAGCGGCTACTTAAAAAATACGGATATCCACCAGACAAACAACCCCAAGCCATAGATACTGTGATGAAACAAGCGGAACTCATGTGTAGCAACGAAACTTTCTAAATGCCCTTTTTGGGCATTTTTTTTCGCATATTACTTTACAATTACCTATTATTACCTTATAATTAAAACAGAACATAAGTTCGCGTAAAGAGGAGGGGTATTATGTCAACCGTAATACAGGGGAATTTCAACTACGGTGCAACTGAGGGGAATTTAGCTACTACCACGGAGGGATATTTTTATGAGCAGCAAATTACTTATGAATTAAAAAGCGACAAAGGTACAGTAGATAAAATGCTCAATGCTACACCAGAGGAAATAAGGAGTTTGCTTTTAATTAGGAGATATGACTCTGCAACTATTAAATTAATCCTTAAATGTATTGTCAACCTAAAATACTACCAATCCTGCCTAGATGCCTTTCATACACTCGATGGAAGTTCAAAGGAAAACAACTATTATAATTACTGTTACGGCAAGTTTCTAGCCTACCATAAAGTTGCTACTGAACTGCTTCAAAAATGAGGGTTTAGACTATATTGAACTGCAAATCCAGCATATGATATACTGTAGATGAAGCTATTGTTGGTCTAATCGCAGTAGAAAGGAAGGGCTATGAGTATAATAAAACAGCCTCATGATAAGTTTTTCAAGGAAACCTTTCGGGACTTGGAAACCACGAAAGACTTTATGCGAAACTATCTACCAGCGGAAGTTTTGGAGATTACCGACCTAGACAGGATAACCCCAGAAAAAGACTCATTTATAGAAAAAGAACTGGAAGAGACCTTTTCTGACCTTTTGTTTAAAACCCAATTAAATGGGCGCGAAGGATATGTTTACTTTCTTTTTGAACATAAGAGTTACTTGTCACACAGAACTGGATTGCAATTGCTAAAATATATGACGAAAATATGGGAGCGCAAGCTGGGGAAAGGTAGTAAAGAAAAACTACCCCTTATAATACCCTTAGTAGTTTACCATGGAAGTCAAAAGTGGAATATTGATACTAGTATCTGGCAAATGATAGCTGGAGTAGAAGAATTGCCTTCGGGGATAAAAAAATATATCCCAAACTATCAGTACTTAATCTATGATTTATCTCCTTATGGTGATGAAGAAATAAAAGGTGGCGTCAAACATAATGCACTGCAAGCACTTGATCGAATAGAACATCAAGAAAGCGGTATTGACTACTTTGAAACGTTAGTCAGGTATATTATGAATGCCAGGAGTGAACTCAAATTTAGTGATGTACAGGAAATAAGTAAAAACATTTCTCTAGAGAGGAGTGAAGAAATCATGACTGTGGCAGAAGAGCTAATGAAAAAAGGAAAGCTAGAAAGGGATAAAGAAATAATCTTATCAGCGCTAAAAAAGGGTTACTCAGTGGATGATATAGCAGAACTAACCGGAGTAGAGAAAAAGGTAATCTTTGAGTTGAAGGAAAAGGGGATTAATTAAGTCGTGGAGAGATCCATGGCTTTTTTCTTAGCAAAGGTGTACTTGTTGAGAACTTAGGGAAAATAAATGTAACGAGAGCAGAAAGCAGTTGTGAAATAATGTATAATTGAAATAAATGGTGAGGTGACTGCATTTGTCTATCAGTAGCAGGAGAAGCATGATAGATGAAAAGCAAGATATTGCGCCACGATATTCATACATAGGAATGCAATTGCCGTTATACTGGGGGCTTATTGGTAACGAAGAGATAGTATCAGTCAAGACAAGAAGTAAAAATTTGGAAATGAGCGAAGCTAATATCGTGGCGAATAATGAAATTTCGTTTTTCTATATTGTTGCTACTGAACCTTTAAAGGGCTGGGGAGGTATTAATTTAACCGCCTATAATAAATGTGGAGATATACTAGCAACTTATTAACTTTATCTCGAATAAGTTTGATTGCTTCATTCATTACTTCAAACTATATATGGAAAACTATTTGGAATTAATTGCTTATATTGAGCTTTAGAGTTTGGCTGGTTTTAAGCTAGTTATTTCTTGTGGGTGCACAAAAGTACATAGAATATGTGGCAGAGGCACTGATGGAAAGGAATGTGAAAGCAATTTATGAATATTAAAAATGCTATTACATTTGGTGTGTTGATGGTACTTGCTCTGCTAGAGTACTATATAACCTGGCAGATTAATTGGACTTATTATAAAGGTGTTATTATTATACAAACTCATTTTGTTGCTTTAGTAATAATACAAGTATTACATGGATATAGCTTATTTAAAAACAAACCTAAAATAACAACAAAAACAGTGATTAAGCTAGTGGCAACTTATTGTATTATACCATTGTTTTTTATAATTCAGTTGCCAGATATTACTTACAATGAAGCTAAAATTATGGTAGCCCTAAATTGCAATAGCAAATTGAACTAATTTTTCAACTGTAATATTATGGATGGTTTATTCATATAGCAAAGTACGTATTTCTTCTTCAAAAGCTTCATCTGGCGTGAGATAATTTAGTATCTTTCGC
>NZ_JBNPXS010000039.1:0-24340 GCF_050433185.1 Desulfitispora alkaliphila | reverse complement strand
CGTTACTCCTTCATTTTACCTATTGAATTATCAGTTCTCCCACAACCGAACGGTTGTAGTGCGTAATCTTTTCAATTACGAACGTGTCACACGCTACCTGATACATATCGCCTAATATTGTCTCTAACCCATTTTCAGTTTCTAATTGAGCAATATGAAATTCTTCCTTCTGAAAAACTATTCTCTTCAACGTCCCCTGTAATACTTCTTGATTCACTTAACCATCCCCCTGGCATTACTCTAAGCTTCTCCCTGAGTCTATTATTCTTGTCATTATTTTTATCTACATTATAAAAAAATAGTTGCAAATATGACTATTATAATAATACTTGGCAGCATATTACCTACCTTAATTTTTACTAATTCCAACATATTTATCCCAATCCCCATAATCAATACTCCACCTACTGCAGTCATTTCATTCACAACTACATCAGTTAGGAACTGCTCTGCCCAACCTGCAAACAGAGTAATTCCTCCCTGGTAAATTAAAACTGTTATAGAGGAAAAAATCACTCCTATCCCCATACTAGCAGAAAAAACTACAGCAGTTATGCCATCCAAACTAGATTTAACTAACAGTATATCATAATTGCCAGTTAAACCGTCTTCAAGAGCCCCCATAATCGCCATAGGTCCTATTGCATATATTAAACTGGCAAAGACAAAAGCACGTGCCACGTTACCGCCGCCATTACTATACTTGCTATTTACAAAACCCTCTAATTTCTTACCCAACCAGCCTAGACATTCTTCAATTTTCATTAATTCACCCAAGATAGTACCTATTACTAAACTTAGAAGTACAAATAGTATTTTTTCAGTCTCAAATGCCATACTTATTCCCATTACAAGTATAATAAGTGCAATTCCTTGAAGGATAGTTCTCTGCATATTTTCTGGGATTCCTTTTTTTATTAACCATCCCAATAGTGATCCTGTTATTATTGCCCCCACATTTATTATAGTCCCAACCACTTATATCACCTTTCATAAAATGTTTCACGTGAAACATTTTATTGTTTTCAGATGTTTCACGTGAAACGATTAGTAATTTATATTATATTTTTCTCTTTTAAGATCAAATCCATTATCCTGTCTAAATCTTCTGTGCTGTAATATTCAATTTCAATTTTTCCCTTTTTCCCTTTTTTATCTTTAGGTTTTATTGCTACTTTTGTACCCAAAGCTTGTCTAATTAGTTCTTCTATATCTTGTAGTTCAGGGGATATATGTTTTTGTTTTTGTTTTTCTGCACATTTTCCCTCATCTATACTTTTATCTAAGTAGTTCTTTACGAGCTCTTCCGTTTGTCGGACAGATAGATTTTTGTCAATAATCTGCTGAATAATCAATCCTTGATCCTCCGGCTTATCTATTGCTAAAATAGCTCTAGCATGGCCAGCTGATAGTTTTTGATTTCTGACCATTTCTTGTACTAAAGGAGGTAGGTTCGTTAAGCGCAGCATATTAGCTATGTATGGTCTACTCTTTCCAACTCTTTTTGCTACCTCCTCTTGTGTCATGGCAAACTCTTTTACTAATCTATGAAATCCAAAAGCTTCATCCATAGCATTTAGGTTTTCTCTTTGAATGTTTTCAATTATTGCTACTTCAGCCATTTGTCTGTCATCCAAGGATATGATTACAGCAGGTATTTGCGATAACCCTGCCATTTTCGCTGCTCTCAAACGTCTTTCACCAGCTATTAATTCATATTTTGTCCCCTTAGTTCTAACCGCAATTGGTTGAACTATTCCATGTTCCTTAATAGAATTAGCTAGTTCCTCTAAACCTTCATTATCAATATTAGTTCTAGGTTGAAAAGGATTTTTGAGAATGTTTTTGATTTCCAACTTAGTTATCTCACTATCTTTCAACTCCTCTTTCACTTCATCACCTGTTGAAAGGATAGCCGATAGCCCTCTTCCTAAACCTCTTTTACTCATTTTCCATCACTTCCTTCGATAGGTCCAGGTATACTTCTGAACCCCTTGATTTTGGATCATAAGTTATAATAGGTTGTCCATGACTAGGAGCTTCACTTAAGCGTATATTACGTGGAATTATTGTAGCAAAAACTTTTTCTTTAAAATAGTTTTTAACTTCGTCTACCACTTGAATAGATAAGTTTGTCCTAGCATCAAACATAGTTAGTACTGCACCCTCAATTTTTAATTCAGCATTTAAATTTTTGCGTACTAAATTAACAGTGTTCATAAGTTGTCCCAATCCTTCCAGAGCATAGTACTCACATTGTATTGGTATTAGTACACTATCTGCAGCAGTTAATGCATTAATTGTTAGTAGCCCCAAAGAAGGGGGACAGTCTAATATAATATAATCATATTTATCCCTTATTACCTCGATAGCCTTTTTAAGTTTTGTCTCTCTGGATATAGCAGGAACTAATTCAATTTCAGCCCCAGCTAGCTGAATAGTAGCAGGAACGATATGGAGGCAGTCTATGGTAGTGTCTAGCTTCACGTCCTCTAAATTCATATTATTTATCAAAACATCGTAAATACATGTATCCAAAACTGTGGTATCAATACCTAAACCACTACTGGCATTACCCTGGGGGTCAATATCAATTAACAGGACTTTTTTTTCGTGAAAGGCTAAGCAAGCGCTTAAATTCACTGCAGTAGTAGTCTTGGCAACTCCCCCTTTTTGATTGGCAATAGCCATAACTTTTGCCATTAATAATTCACCATCCTTTACATATATCCCATCTGTACATAATTATCAAAGTAGATAATAAATTGTTTATTCAACAAGGGAAGTTGTTCTTCCTCTAAATAAATAGAAAAACCTTCTCACTTTATAGATTTTAGTGAGAAGGCTATGTCTATTATTTAAAACTATCAATTAATCCTACAACCATTACTATGAAAATAGATATGGGTATAATGTATTTGATTAATATCTCGTACCAAGCTCCGAAATCAAACCAACCTTTAGGGTTGTTAATCTCATTTCTTGTATTAACTGCTCCCCATATATAACCAGAAAAAATGGAAAATAACATCCCCCCCAGTGGAAGAATAATATTTCCAGAAATGAAGTCATAGAAGTCTAGAATACTCATATTTAAGATGGTTATACTCTGCCAAAGACTATTTCCCAGTGTTGTAGGTATCCCAACTAAAAAAATAAATATGCCCATTAATAAAGAAGCTTTGTTTCTGGTCCAACCCTTTTCGTCTATTAGCCAAGCTACAACAACCTCTAACAAGGAAATAGCGGAAGTTAGGGCTGCTACACTTAAGAGTAAGAAAAATAAAAATCCAAATATTTGTCCACCTGTCATTGATGCAAAAACAGCAGGTAAAGTAATAAAAGCCAATCCAGGCCCACTGTCAGGTGAAAAACCTAGAGAGAAAACTGCAGGAAAAATAGCAATACCTGCTAATATAGCAACAAATGTATCTAAACCGATAATCCATCCAGTGCTATTGATTATATTTTCATCTCGTTTCAAATAACTACCGTATGTAACAAGTGTACCCATTCCTAAGCTTAAAGTGAAAAAAGCCTGACCAATAGCAGCTAAAACAGTAGTGCCAGTAACTGCAGTAAAATCTGGTCTAAACAAATATTCAATACCTTCCCATGCGTTTGGTAAGGTAATTCCTCTAATAACAAGGGCAATAAGTAAAATGAAAAGCAACGGCATTAGTATTTTGGCCCACCGCTGAATTCCCTTGACTACACCACCAGCGATAATAGCTAAAGTAAATCCCATAAAAATAGCATGCCATAGTATTGGTTCCCAAACACTAGTAATATGGTTGTCAAACATAACTTCAAAATTAGTGTTAGGTACAAAACCTACTAAAGACTTGAATGTGTAGGCTAAAGCCCAACCAGATATAACTGAGTAGAAAGATAAAATAATGATACCAGCAAAAACCCCTAGTGCACCTACAAACCACCAAGGAGTATTAGGTGCCAGAGTACTTAATGCACCTATGGGGTTTTTCTGTGTCTTCCTACCAATAGCAATCTCAGTTGCCATGAGAGGATAACCTATCAACAATATTGCAATTAAATAAATGAATAAAAAAGCAGCACCACCGTGTTCGCCTGTAGTATAGGAGAATCTCCAGATATTCCCTAACCCGATAGCAGAACCGGCGGCTGCTAAAATAAAACCAAGTCTGGAGCCCCAGTTTTCTCTCGCATTTTGTTCCATTTCCTACCTCCATAATATTATAAATTACTATGTCTATTTTTTTGGTCATTAAAGTGGACGTTTAGAAGGTATCCCTGATTTTCTAGGGTATTTAGTAGGGGTAGGTATTTCCTTTTTAATCTCTACTAATACTCTATTGTTTCCCGATAGTGGTAGATTGTGTCTATATATATTAGCTACTTTGCCTCCTAAAACTGTGAGGGCATTTTTTGAGTGCTCTAATTCATTATCAAGTTCAGGTCCTTTGTAGGATATAAAGGACCCTCCAATAGCCACTAAGGGCAATGAATATTCTAATAATATAGGTAACGGGGCAACAGCCCTTGAAACTACCACATCGTATTTTTCTCGATGATCTCCATTTTTACCTAAATCTTCAGCTCTTGCATGAATTGCTTGTATATTATCAAGTTTTAATTCACTATAAATATGTTCTAAGAAACCTATACGTTTAGCTAAAGAGTCAACTAATAAGGCATCTAATTCTGGATAGCAAATTTTCAAAGGAAGACCTGGAAAACCCGCACCAGTACCTATATCCACCATCCTTTTTACGTTACTAAAATCCATAACCTTAACTGCCAAGAGAGAATCGTAGAAATGCTTTTCCACAATGTCCCTTATCTCTGTTATAGCAGTTAAGTTGAATTTTTCATTCCACTTTATCAGCTCAGCAGCATATTTTTTAAAGTCTTCTAAAGCTTTTTCTGATAAATTTAAATCTATATTGGATAAAATGTTTTTTAACTCCTGTTTAACCTGCTCTGTCATTATTCCTGCACTTCTCCTTTATTGCGTCGGCGTTGTTCCAAGTAGACTAATAAAACAGATATATCAGCAGGAGACACCCCAGATATTCTAGAGGCCTGACCAATAGAATTAGGCTTCATTTCAGATAGTTTTTGTTGGGCTTCAGCTCTCAAACCAGAAATTGTTTTATAATCTACATCCTCAGGTATAAATCTACTTTCTAACTTTTTGAAGCGTTCTACCTGGGCTAGTTGTTTCTCTATATAACCGCTATACTTTAGTTGAATTACTATTTGTTCAATAGCACTTTTAAATATTTCATAATCAGGTTTTCCTATAATAGGCCTTATGTCATCATAGTTAATTTCAGGACGCTTTAATAATTCTGATGCTGCTATTCCGTGCTTTAAAGGAGAACTCCCTTTTTTATCTAATATTTTCGCAACTTCTTCATTATTTGGCGGGATAATAAAAGAGTTTAATCTCCTTCTTTCTAGTTCAATCATTGCCTTTTTTTCTTGAAATATAAAATACTTATTCTCATCAATTAACCCTACTTTGTAACCGTATTCAGTTAATCGTAAATCAGCATTATCCTGACGTAGTAAAAGCCTATATTCAGCTCTAGAAGTAAGCATTCTGTATGGTTCATTAGTTCCTTTAGTAACTAAATCATCAATTAGCACACCTATGTAACCATCTGATCTCTTTAATATTAAGGGATCTTCCCCTTTAACTTTTAATGCGGCGTTAATACCCGCAATAAGTCCTTGTGCAGCAGCCTCTTCATATCCCGATGTACCATTAAATTGTCCAGCAGTATACAAACCACTAATTTTTTTAGTTTCTAACGTCAGTTGCAATTGTGTTGGTACTATATAATCGTATTCAATAGCATACCCAGGACGCATTATTTCTGCTTTTTCAAGTCCGCTAATAGTCCTTAATATTTTTTGTTGTACTTCTTCGGGCATGCTAGTAGAAAAACCCTGAACATAAATCTCTTGTTTATCAATTCCTTCTGGCTCTAAGAAAATTTGGTGACTAAGCTTATCAGCAAATCGAGTAACCTTATCCTCGATTGAAGGACAGTATCTAGCACCAGTTCCTTCAATAATCCCACTAAATAGTGGCGACCGATGCAGATTTTGTCTAATCAGCTCATGAGTCTTTTCGTTAGTATGAGTCAGCCAACAGGGCTCTTGTCTAAACTCCTCCCTGTAATGCCAAAAAGAAAATCCCAGTTTTCCGCTATGTCCCGGTTGAATAGTTGTCTGCCCATAATCAATGGTTTTACCATCGATCCTAGGTGGTGTTCCTGTTTTGAAACGGCCTAGTTGAAATCCTAATTCTACAAGTTTTTTCCCTAAAGCTCCTGACGTTATTTGTCCATTAGGTCCACTGGAATAACTTATGTCTCCGATTATTATCTTGGCACCTAGATAAGTTCCACTAGTAATAATCACTGTTTTAGCACTATAGAATATTCCAGTCTTGCCAACAATCCCTACAACTTTATTCTCTTCCACAACTAAATCCTCAACAACCATCTGCTTAACATCAAGATTAATCTGATTTTCTAATACAGCTGCCATTCTGTGCTGATACTTTAATTTATCCAGTTGCGCCCTAAGTGCATGTACCGCAGGTCCTTTTGCCGTATTTAACATTCTAATTTGAAGCATAGTCTTATCTATATTAATACCCATTTCTCCACCTAGTGCGTCTATTTCTCTTACAAGATGACCTTTAGCAGGACCACCTATTGAAGGATTGCAAGGCAACAATGCCACATTATCTAAATTTAAAGAAACAATTAAAGTTTTACAACCCATTTTTGCTGCAGCCAACGCAGCTTCGCAACCAGCATGTCCAGTACCAACAACAATAACATCATAATTTCCAGCCTCATATCTCATCCCAGTCACCTCAAATATAGAATCACTTACCTAAACAGAAATCTGCAAATATCTGATCTATTAAATCTTCGCCCACAGTTTCACCAATTATCTCTCCCAGCAGTTCATAGCAAGAGCTTATATCAATACTTAAAAAGTCAACTGCCATATCTGATTTTAGACTATGCTTGAGAGACCCCAGATGAATTATAGATTTTTTTATAAGGGCTTGGTGCCTTGTATTACTAACAGCTATATTATCCACTGAAGTAGTACCCTTTCTGCGTACAATCTTCTCCACTGTTTTACCCAAGTCACCAAGGCCAATTTTTTCTTTAGCTGATATAGTAACAATCGGGATTTCGTTAATAGTTTTTATCTTCTTAGCTAACTCAGCCTCTAAATTTAACCCTTTTTCGTTTATGTCAACTTTATTCATCACAAGAATACTATTCTTATCTTTTGCAGCTTCAATAATCCTTAAATCATCTTCGCTTAGTTCTTGATTTATATCTATAATAACTAAAACTAAGTCAGCTTCTTTTATTAAAGCTTCAGATTTCTTTACTCCAATTTTTTCAACTAGATCTTCTGTTTTTCTAATACCTGCTGTATCCATTAGTTTCAGAGGTATGCCTCTGAGATTTATAATCTCTTCGATCACATCCCTAGTAGTGCCAGGAATGTCAGTAACTATTGCCCTGTTTTCCTTTGCCAGAGCATTTAATAAACTAGATTTACCAACATTAGGCTTTCCAACAATTGCTGTTTTAAGACCTTCCCTATATACTTTACCCTCTTCCGCTAATTCCGCTAACAGATTCAGTTCCTTTAATAGGTTTTCAGTTTTGATTATAAACTCATCATAATTAACTGGTGCTATATCCTCTTCTGGAAAATCAATATTTGCTTCTACTTGCGCTAACATAGAAACTAAATCATTTCTCAAAACTACTATTTTTTCAGAAAGCTTTCCCTCTAACTGGTTTACTGCCACTTTCAAGCCAGCATCAGTCTTAGCCCTAATTACATCTATAATACTCTCTGCTTGAGCAAGATCTATTCTACCGTTTAAGAAAGCCCTTTTGGTAAATTCCCCAGGTTCAGCTAACCTAGAACCTAAAGTCAGGGTTAATTTTAAAATTTTATTTAAAGGAACTACCCCACCATGGCAGCTAATTTCTACAACATCTTCCCTAGTAAAAGTTCTAGGGCCTTGCATATATGTAACTAAAACTTCATCTACTACCTGGTCATTTTCTTCAACTATGTATCCATGATACACTGTATGACTATTTAGTTCTAGTGCCTTAATACTCTTGTTAGTTGGCTTAAAAATCTTTGCAAGTATTTCTTTAGCTTCACTTCCACTTAAGCGGACAATGCCAATACTACCCTCTCCTAGAGGAGTTGCTATAGCTGAAATTGTATCTGTAATACTCATAAATTCACCTCAAACATAATTTTCCCATTAGCTCTATTAACAATACAATAAGCCCAGTAATTTATATTACTGGGCTGGGGATTTATCTTTTAAAAGCGATTACTACTTTTCTAAATGGCTCGTCACCTTCACTAAAAGTTTGAATATTGTTTTCTTCCTGAAGAGCAGTATGAATAATACGCCGTTCAAAGGGATTCATAGGCTCCAAAACAATCTTTCTCCTTGTTGCTTTAACTTTTTTTGATAACCTCTTCGCCAATTTAATTAGTGTTTCTTCCCTACGCTTCCTGTATCCCTCAACATCTAGAATTAATTTTACTTTATCATCAAAATGCTTATTTATTGATAAATTAATCCAATATTGCAGTGCATCTAAAGTATCGCCTCGTCGTCCAATAAGTATACCGAGATTATCACCTGTAAACTCTAGTTTAATTTGATTTTCCTCTTCTTTTACTATAATTTCAGGTGTAATTCCATAGCTTTTAAAAATAGGTTGTAATAGTTCTTTTGCAATATCTTGTGGCAGTAATATTTTTGTCAATCTCACCAATGCGTCTTTTCCACCTATAAAACCCAAAAAACCTTTTGTTGGTTCCTCTAAAATTTCTACCTCAACTTGTGAACGTTCAACTCCTAATTGTTCTAAACCAGATGCAACAGCATCTTCCACTGTTCGTCCTTTGACTTCCACAGTGTTCATCCCTATTTCGCCCCCTCTTTGGATCCTAGAGCTGGTCTGTGAATAATAAGTTGTTCAATTGTGCCCACAATACTAAACATCATCCAATACAAAGCCAATCCTGCAGGAAAATTTCGAGCAAAAAAACCTAACATGATAGGCATTACATACAAGAACATCTTTTGCATTTGCGCCTGCTCAGGGGCTGCATTAGCACCAGTTAGCTTTTGCTGTATGAACATTTGCATAAACATAGTACTAGCAACTAACAAAGGTAAAATAATTGGATCTGGATTACTTAGGTTTGGAACCCACAAAAAGCCAGGGTCTGCTCCAAATTCAAAGGTATCAAGTGCTCTAAAAAGAGCAAATAGAATTGGTAACTGTACTATTAAAGGCAAACACCCTGCTAAAGGATTTACTTTTTCTTCTTTATATAAAGCTAGTATTTCCTGCTGAGCCTTTTCAGGTTTATTCTTGTACTTATCCTGAAGTTTTTTGATTTCAGGCTGTAAGCGCTGCATAGCCTTCATAGATTTCATTTGTTTTCTTGTTAATGGGAATAAAACTAGTTTTATCAGTATAGTCAACATAATTATTGCTAGACCATAGCTAGGAATTCCTATAGTTTCAGTGATTTCAAATAAAAACTGAAGTACATTGGATATAAAGTCGATTATTGCTTGGAACAAATTCTTCCCTGCGTTCTATAAACCGCAGGTTCCACCTCCTTTTTATGAGCAAACATATATATATATCAAAATCAGAAGGTTAAATAGAGCACCCTCTGGATATTTCAGAAGTTTTATCTATTCTACATTTACTTTACTGGGTCATAACCACCTGGGTGAAAAGGGTGGCATTTTAATATTCTTAAGAAACCTAATACTACTCCTGTAATTAGGCCCCTTTTTTCAATTGCCTCCAATGTATATTGAGAACAAGTAGGATAAAACCTGCATCTTGGACTTAAAAAAGGAGATACTCCCTTTTGGTAAAAAACGATTAACATTACAATTATTCTCTTAATCATTGCCAAACTCCTTCTAAATAATCATAAATAATATCATATTTTACCTTTTCTCAGTAAGTAATCAAACTCCTTCTCTAATGCAGCAAAATTTGTGTTTACAATATTTTGCCTTGCAATAATAATATAGTCGTAATTAGGAAGCTTATCTAGTTTTTTCATTACAACCCCACGCAAAACTCGCTTAACTCTATTTCTGCAAACAGCGTTTCCCACGCGTTTTGAAACAGAAAAGCCAAATCGCGGATTTTTATTGTCTACAGGAAGCCAGTATAACACTATATTCCTACTGGCTACAGATTTTCCTTGCCTATAGACCTTTTTAAAATCTTCATTTCTTTTTAACCTCAAATTACTTGGCAACATATTTATCTCTCCAAGATAACTTCAATTTAATAAATTAACCAACTTAATAAATTAACCAACTTAATATGATTTTATACAAAAAAACCATAAAATACGAAAAGGCCACCATTACGGGGCCTTATGCTGATAATTTCTTTCTACCCTTAGCTCTTCTGCGCTTAATAACATTTCTTCCTGACTTAGTCTTCATTCTTTTAAGAAAGCCATGTTCTCTGCTTCTCTTTCTTCGTTTTGGCTGGTATGTTCTCTTCATTTTACTTCCTCCTTTCATTACTACCTATATATTAAATAAGTTATTTTCAGTGACACACATCTCAAATTATATCTTATCAATCATTATAAGTCAAGAAATAAGATATCAACAGGAGTTGTACACATATAACATCAGAAAGTTATCCACTGTGGATTATTTTTAAATTCCCTGTTGAAGATGTGGATAAGATTTGTTATTATGTTATTGCAATGAATTTGTGAATGTTGAAAAGTTATGCACAATGTGTGGATAACCCTGTGTATAACTTTAGTCTTATTAAATTTATCCTCATTTCTCTTTTTTTTTTTCAATAGGGTGTTCACTTATTGTTTTTCTGCTTGTACATAACTTACTCAAATATAAGCAGTGACAGTCTTTTTTGATTGTGGATAATCCTATTTTTTTCTAATGCTTCCATATTACGTTCGTTTTTTATAACACCTAATTAATCTATACTATTCTTGACTTAACGTTCATTTAGTGAGTGTATTATATAAGTCATTTTTTTTATCCACAAACATTTGTTTTCGTGTGGATAACTTTTATGTCTGAGGAGGTTCACCTATGTCACAACAACCAATACCACATCATCTATGGGATCAATGCTTAAACGTACTAGAACAGAAACTAAGTAAACCAAGTTTTGAAACTTGGATAAAATCAGTTTATATGGTTGATGTAGATAATAGTAATATTACATTAGCTGTTCCTAATGATTTTGCCAAGGAATGGATTGAAAATCACTATCGCACTACTATTAAAATGGTCGTAGATAATGTGTTTGAAAAATCACTCACTATCTCTTTTGTTATCCCTTCGGAAAATGAACAAAATTCTATCGACTTTGAAGATGAAGAAAGTATGGAGAACGATGGAGTTGAAATCGTAGAAAAGTTACCTAAAAAAATTAATAAGAGCAATAATTCTCTTAACTCTAATAGTACCCTCAATCCAAAATACACTTTTGATACATTTGTAATAGGTAATAGTAATCGATTTGCTCATGCAGCATCACTGGCTGTAGCGGAAGCACCATCAAAGGCTTATAACCCACTCTTTATCTATGGTGGTGTTGGTCTTGGCAAAACTCATTTAATGCACGCTATAGGACACTATGTTCTAAATGAACAACCAGGTTCTAAAATCGTTTATATCTCCTCTGAAACCTTTGTCAATGAACTGATAAACTCTATTAGAGACGATTACACTGCTGGTTTTAGAGCTAAATACAGAAATATTGATGTTCTTCTGGTAGATGACATTCAATTCTTAGCTAAAAAAGAGAGGACTCAGGAAGAGTTTTTCCATACATTTAATGCCTTATACGAAAATAATAAGCAAATTATTATTTCCAGTGATCGTCCTCCAAAGGAGATAGAAACTTTAGAGGATAGACTGCGTTCTAGATTTGAATGGGGATTGATTACTGATATGCAGCCCCCTGATTTTGAGACTAGAATTGCTATTTTACGCAAAAAAGCTTCATTAGAAAATTTAAATGTACCCAGTGATACAATGGCGTATATAGCAGAACAAATCCAGTCTAATATAAGAGAACTTGAAGGGGCATTAGTGAGGGTTGTAGCCTATTCTTCTCTCAAAGGTAAATCTATAACTACAGAATTGGCTTCAGAAGCGCTAAAAGACATACTACCAGATAAAAAGCCTGTAAAGATTACACCAAAACTTATTCAAGAACATATAGCAGGTTTTCATGGACTTAAATTAGAGGAACTAAAAAGTAAAAAGAGAACACGTAATGTATCCTACCCAAGACAAATAGCAATGTATCTCTGTAGAGAACTTACAGACTATTCCCTCCCTAAAATAGGAGAAGAATTTGGCGGCAGAGATCATACTACAGTGATACACGCTCATGAAAAAATAAGTAGAGAATTGAAAGAAGATTTGTCTCTGCAGCAAACTATTGGCGATTTAGTCTCTAAGCTAAAAAAAGGATAATTAAGAGTTAATTATCTGTAGATAAACAGTGGGTAACTACTTAATACTTTGTGGATATATAAAATTGCTCATTTTACCATGTGACTATGTGGACAACTTCAGTAAATAATCCAAAGAAGTATCCACATGGTTTTTTTGTGGATATTATGTCGAATAATAGGTTATCAACATATTCACATAGCCTACTACTATCTCTACTATATTTATATATATTACTTAAATTATAACTAATAACTATAAAAGATTTATCAATTGTGGATAAGGAGGATTTAGTATGGAATTTAATTGCTCAAAAGAAGATCTATTATATGGAGTCCAGGTTGTACAACGAGCTGTATCTAACAAAAATACTATGCCCATTCTCAGTGGAATATTCTTATCATGTGAAAATAATAAATTAATATTGAGAAGTACAGACTTAGAGTTAGGTATTGAATGTATTATTCCTGTTCAAGTGCTCTCTGAAGGTAGTATAGTACTGCCTTCTAAATACTTTTCAGAACTGGTAAGAAGATTGCCTAATGCACCAATAAACTTTAAATTAAATGATGAGGGAAACTCTGTAACCATAAAGTACAATAGCTCTCAACTAACCATGAATGGTTTGGACCCTGAAGAATTCCCATCTTTTCCAAGTGTCAATACAGAATTTGCACTAACCGTAGATCCAAACATTCTAAAAAAAGCAAACAAACAGGTTACAATAGCAACAGCATTAGATGATTCCAGACCGATTTTTACTGGAGTTCTAATGGATTTTACTGAAGACAATAACTTGACAATGGTTACCACAGATACACATAGATTGGCTTTAAAAGATATAAAAGTTAACATGAATGGACAAGAGAATACATTAGAGCAAAGAGTAAACATTATAGTGCCAGCAAGAATATTAAGTGAAGTAAGCAAGCTAGTTAATGAAGATGATGTGCTTACAGTTGAAATAGGTGATAGTAACCAAATTATATTTAGATTTGATAAGATTTGTGTACACTCTCGACTAATAGAAGGTCAATTTCCTAACTACAAACAAGTTATACCTGGAAACTTTAAAACAAAAGTAACTATAGAAACTAAGAAATTCATGGAATCAGTAGAAAGGGCTTCACTAATATCTTTTGATGATGATATGAAGAAAAAAAGTAATAATATTAAACTCTCTATTAATAGTGGCAAGTTAATAATTAACTCCCATTCATCTGAAATAGGTCACATCCACGAAGAAATAATAGTTGATATGGAGGGCGATGAATTAGATATTTCATTTAACGCAAAATATCTATTAGATGTATTAAAAGTAATAGATGAAGAAGAGATTAACATGGGTCTAACAGGTTCTCTGAGTCCATGCATTATTCAACCTGCAAAACAGAAGAATTTCCTTTACCTAATTTTACCTGTAAGGAGTGCATAAATTTGTCTAAAATAGCTGTTAAATTAGAAACCGAAACCATAAAGCTTGACCAATTTTTAAAATGGGCTGAAGTAGTTAGTTCTGGTGGAGAAGCAAAGCACTTAATTAAAGAAGGTGAAGTAAAGGTTAACGGAGAAATTTCAACTCAAAGAGGAAAGGCAATAAAAAAAGGAGATACCATAGCTGTAGGAGAATATGAATATCTAGTCCAGTAAGGAGTAGATTAAAGTGTTAGTTAATAATATACATTTGGAGTGTTTTCGCAATTACAAGAAGTTAGACTTAAGTTTAGAAGCCATGTTGGTTATTTTGGTTGGAGAAAATGCTCAGGGAAAGACTAATTTACTTGAATCAATTTACTATTTAAGTCGAGGTAGCGCCCATAGATCTAATAGAGATAAAGATTTAATTAACTGGAATGAAAGTTACTTTAAAATATTAGCCCATGTAAGTAGAGAAGATTATGATTATAGATTAGGATTTACTTATGATGAAAAGGGCAAAAAGCTAACTGTTAATGGTGTTAAAAGAAGTAGAATAGGTGAAGCAAGCGATTATTTTAATACGGTTATATTTGCTCCAGAAGACTTAAAAATATTAAAGGGCAGTCCTTCTGAACGACGTAACTATCTAGACAGCTTAATATCTCAATTAAATCCTCAATACAACTATTATTTAACCCAATACAATAAAGTTTTATATCAAAGAAACAATCTCTTAAAGAAGTTGATTTATAAAAGAGAAAGTGTAGATACTTTGGTTATATGGGATAGTCAACTAAGTTTTTATGGGAGTAGAATACTAGTCAAAAGGTTTGACTACCTTAATCGCTTAATGAAGAATGCTCAAGTAATGCACAGTAGTATTACAAACTCTCGGGAAACCTTAGATATAAAATACAATTCTAGTCTGACCTATGATATAAGCTGGGATGTAAATAAAATTCAACAGGGATTTGAGGAAAGACTTGTTGGGGAAAGAAATAACGAAATTAAGCGGGGAACTACTCTAGTTGGCCCTCATAGAGACGACTTTACAGTTACAGTAAATCAAAGGGAAGTTAAAGTGTATGGATCACAAGGACAACAAAGAACTTGTGTACTTTCTTTAAAATTGGCAGAATTAGAGATGATATATGAGGAAAAGGATAGTTACCCTCTGTTATTACTAGATGATGTAATGTCTGAATTAGACGAAAGCAGGAGAAACTTTCTTTTGAAGTTAACCAAAGGAAAAGTACAGACTATAATAACTACAACTGACTTAAATGCATTACCACAATCTAGTTTAAAAGAAGCTCTAATATATATAATTAAATCTGGAAGCGCAAAACAGTTAAATTTCTCTTAATCTGGTTAATCTAAATAGTGAGGGGGTCGAATATTTGTTTTTACATATAGGTGGAGATGTGGCAGTACCAATAAAGCAAATTATCGCCATAGTGAATGTAGAGACCGGTTTGAAACGAGGTGCCACTCAGGAATACTTTCAGATTGCTGAAGAAGAGGGTTTTTTAGAGAGAACAACACAAAATGAAAAAATAAAGTCCTATGTAATTACAGATGAAAAGGTGTTTTTATCTCCTATCTCATCATTTACTCTCCTCAAGAGAGCTAATATGAGAAAAAAGGTGACCTTCTCATTGGATTAAAACCGTGAAGAAAGTACTTCGCGGTTTATTTGCATTTTACACCAATGGAAATTTACATTTTCCAACGCCAGTCAAGTTTTCCATAGAAACTTGTAGAAATATAACAAATCTAGTATAATTTTAATTTAGGGAAAATATTACCCGATTCTTTCGGATGGAGGTTAGAAGATGGATTCAAATTACGGTGCCAGTCAGATACAAGTGCTGGAGGGCTTAGAGCCAGTTAGAAAAAGGCCAGGTATGTATATTGGTTCTACCAGTTCTCGAGGATTACATCACCTTGTGTACGAAATAGTTGATAATAGTGTTGATGAAGCCTTGGCTGGATATTGCGATAAAATCAAAGTAACAATTGAAAAGCAAGGCAGTGTAAAAGTAGTTGATAACGGACGAGGAATACCAGTAGATAAACACAAATCAGCGGACAAGCCTGCTGTTGAAGTTGTTTTAACTATGCTCCATGCTGGAGGTAAGTTTGGCGGTGAAGGGTATAAAGTATCTGGAGGTCTACACGGGGTAGGCCTGTCAGTAGTAAATGCCCTATCTGAATGGTTGGAAGTAACCATATCTAGAGATGGGAAAAAGCATTTTCAGCGCTATGAGCGGGGTGTACCACAAAATGATTTAAAAGTAATTGGGACAACGGATGTAAGTGGAACAGAAATAGTTTTTATGCCAGATGCTGAAATATTTGAAGAAACTGAATATAGCTTTGATACTCTCAAAAAGAGGTTAAGAGAACTTTCATTTTTAAATAAAGGTCTTGAAATAGCTTTATCAGATGATCGAGATGGGCAAGAAAAAGTATACAAACACGATGGCGGTATTGTTGATTTTGTAAACTATATTAACAAGAATAAAGATGCGTTGATACCAAACCCAATTTACTTTGAGAAGGAAAAGGAAGGGGTTCACGTAGAGGTAGCCATGCAGTATACAGATGGTTATACAGAGAATATTCATTCCTTTGCCAATAACATAAATACTCATGAAGGGGGTACCCATGAGTATGGATTTAAATCGGCACTTACTAGAGTTGTAAATGATTACGGTAGAAAAAACAATATCATCAAAGAAAAGGAAAACAACCTGACTGGTGAAGATATCAGAGAAGGGTTAACTGCAGTTATAAGTGTCAAAGTTCCAGAGCCACAGTTTGAAGGACAAACTAAGACAAAACTGGGAAATAGTGAAGTTAGGGGTATAGTAGACTCGGTTTTAAGTGAGAATTTAAGTGAGTTCTTAGAAGAAAATCCTACCTATGCTAAAAAAATTATTGAGAAGGCATTACACGCCTCAAGAGCTCGAGAGGCTGCTCGTAAAGCTAAGGAATTGACTCGAAGAAAGAGTGCTCTCGAATCCACTTCACTACCAGGAAAGCTTGCTGATTGTACAAGTAAAGATCCAAGTGAAAGTGAATTGTACCTAGTGGAGGGTGACTCAGCGGGGGGTTCTGCTAAGCAGGGGCGAGAACGCCGTTATCAAGCAATTTTGCCTTTAAGGGGTAAAATTATCAATGTGGAAAAGGCTCGACTGGATAAAATACTAAACAATGAAGAAATAAAAGCTATGATTACTGCCTTGGGAACAGGAATATCAGACGAATTTGACATAACTAAGGCCAGGTATCACAAGCTCATAATTATGACAGATGCCGATGTGGATGGTTCTCATATTAGAACACTTTTATTGACTTTCTTTTATCGATACATGAGGCCCTTAGTTGAAGAGGGATATGTTTACATTGCTCAGCCTCCTCTTTACAAAATTGCCAAAGGAAAATCTAGTATCTATGCTTACACAGAAGAGGAAATGGAAAGAACTTTAGAAAAAATAGGTCGTTCTAACTACAATATTCAGCGCTATAAGGGTCTTGGTGAGATGGATGCAGAACAACTTTGGGAGACAACCATGGATCCCCAAACTAGAACTATACTGCAAGTAACCCTTGATGATGCAATCCAAGCTGATGAAATATTCACTATCCTAATGGGAGACAAGGTGGAGCCTAGAAGAGAGTTTATTCAAACTCATGCTAAAGATGTACGCAATTTAGATGTATAGGGGTGAAATAAGTGAGCATATTTGAAGAAGGCAAAGTGGTGCCTATAAAGATAGAAGATGAAATGAAAAAGTCTTACATCGATTACGCAATGAGCGTTATAGTAGGCAGAGCATTACCTGATGTAAGGGATGGATTAAAGCCAGTACACAGACGTATTCTATATGCAATGTATGAGTTGGGCTTAAATCCAGAGAAATCATTTAAAAAGTCAGCTAGAATCGTTGGGGAAGTACTGGGTAAGTACCATCCTCATGGAGATACTGCAGTTTATGATGCCATGGTTCGCTTAGCGCAAAACTTTTCCAGTCGTTACCCATTGGTAAATGGTCATGGAAACTTTGGTTCAGTAGATGGTGATTCAGCAGCAGCTATGCGATATACTGAGGCGAAAATGGCAAAAATCTCGTCAGAACTATTGGCAGATATTCAGAAGGAAACAGTAGACTTTACACCTAACTTTGACGATTCTCTTAAGGAGCCTACAGTATTACCAGCGAAGGTTCCAAATTTATTGATAAATGGATCTTCTGGAATAGCCGTGGGTATGGCTACTAATATACCTCCACATAATTTAACTGAGGTAGTGGATGGTTTAATCAAAGTAATAGATAATCCTGAAATTGAGATTGATGAATTAATTAAAGTTATCACAGGGCCTGACTTCCCCACAGGTGGTATGATTATGGGGAGAGATGGAATTAGATCAGCCTATACAACTGGTAGGGGTAGTGTTAAAGTAAGATCTGTCAGTCACACTGAGCAACTAAAAAATGGTAAAGTTCAAATAGTAGTTACAGAGATACCATTTATGGTAAATAAGGCTCGCATGATTGAAAAAATAGCTGATTTGGTTAGGGATAAAAAGGTTGAGGGGATTACTGACTTACGAGACGAATCAGACCGAAAGGGAATGAGGATTGTCATTGAACTTAGAAGGGATGTTAATCCTCATGTAATCTTAAATCAACTTTACAAAATGACTCAGCTACAAGATAGTTTTGGTGTGATTATGCTGGCCTTGGTGGATGGACAACCGAAGGTTTTAACTTTAAAAGACACTTTACAGCATTATATTGAGCATCAAAAAGATGTGATTGTGAGACGAACTAAGTTCGAACTAAATAAAGCAGAGGCTAGGGCTCACATTGTAGAGGGTCTGCGTATAGCCCTAGATAATTTAGATGCTGTGATTAAAACCATTAGGCAATCCCGCACTACGGAAATTGCTAAGGAAGCTCTAATGGATGGGTTTGACTTATCCGAGAAACAGGCTCAGGCCATCTTAGATATGAGATTGCAGCGTTTAACTGGTCTGGAACGAGAAAAATTAGAGGCAGAATACAAAGAGCTTTTGGATAAGATATCCTACTTTAAATCTGTACTAGCAGATGAAAATCTGGTCTTAAAAATTATTAAAGAAGAGTTAGAAGAAGTTAAGCAAAAGTATGGAGATAAGAGGCGTACTCAAATAAATGAGGAAGATACAAAGATTGAAATTGAAGATTTAATTGAAGAAGAAGAAGTAGTTATAACCATGACCCATAATGGTTATATAAAGAGAATGCCAACTAATGTCTACAAAAGTCAAAAGCGTGGTGGTAGGGGTGTAGCTGGGCAAGCTACTAGAGAATCAGATATGGTGGAGCATCTGTTTGTAACTACAACTCACCATCATTTAATGGTATTTACTAATAAAGGGAAAGTATACCGCTTAAAAGTATATGAAATTCCTGAGAGTAGTCGCCAGTCTAAGGGTACTGCAATCATAAACTTGCTAGGCTTAACCCCTGCTGAGGTTGTTACTGCCCTTATTCCCGTAAAGACTTTTGATTCTGATACATATTTATTCATGGCTACCAAAAATGGTATTGTAAAAAAGACAGCATTAAGTGCTTATGATACCTCTAGGAAAGATGGAATTATAGCCATCCATATAGATGATAATGATGAATTAATAGGAGTCAAGATGACTAAAGGGCAAGCTGATGTGATATTGGCTACAAGAAATGGATTGACTATCAGATTCCCAGAAGAAAATGTGAGATCCATGGGTAGAATATCTAGAGGAGTTAAGGGGATAACACTTAGCAAAGGCGATTATGTGGAAAGTATGGTTAGGTGTAGAGATAACTCTGATGTACTCGTTGTAACAGATAAAGGCTTTGGTAAGAGAACAGATTTAGATGAGTTTCGTGTACAAAGCAGAGGCGGGAAGGGAATAATAGGTATTCGTCTCACAGAGAAAACTGGAAAACTAGTAGCTATTAGAGCTGTGGATGAAGGGGATGAATTACTTGTAGTAAGTGCCGAAGGCATAATAATCAGGTTTGAAATAACTGATATAAGCCGTGTAGGAAGAACTACTCAAGGTGTTAGGCTGATGAAATTAAGTGATAATGATAAAGTAGTTGCAGTAGCTAGAATAAAGGCCCGAGAGAGAGAGGACAATTAAATAAAGTAAAACTAAAGCCATGATACTCAGTATCATGGCTTTAGTTTTACTTTTCTATCTCACTACTTTCTCTAAGTTCTAATAAATTTTCTTGGATGACTTCATTCTTTTTCTGCTCTATTATACCTTGCTCAATTTGATCTCTTACTTCATCTAATTTAGGAAGCTCTTCCTCTCCATGATCTTGAGCCTTTAAAACTTCATAGTACTCTTCAATTTCTTCATTAGTTACTTCAATGCCATTAGTAAGTCTGTCTTGATATATTTCTACCAATAAATCTTTTTCTACTGTTTTAGTAAAGCTATCTAAAGTGTAACCACTCATTTCTAAGGCCTGACCGAACTCCTCTTCACTTCCAAACTGTGACTTATATCTTTCCATGGCACTATCTAAATCAGATTGAGGAACATTTATATCTTGATTACTAGCCTCTTGACGTATAAGCGTTTGATCAATCAATGTATCTAAAATTTGCTCCTGTAGCATTTCATATTCTTCTGGATTATCACTGATATCTACCCCTTGCTGCTCATAGAACATTTTAACCTGTTCCATCTGCTGTTGAAGCTGTGAAAGAGGAATTATCTCTCCATTGACTACTGCAGCTGATTCTCCGTTTTGATTTTCGTCCGCTCCGGGTGCTTCATTTTCACATCCAGCCAAAGCAAAAATTAATAGAAGAGCACCAATAATGACAATCAACTTTTTAAACTTGTGGTTTAATTTAAAGATATTAACAACCTCCTAGTTTTTATTTAGTGCCCATGATAACATCTACAGCATTACGAATGCAAGTTTTTAAAAGAAAAATCACTAAAAATTCAAATTTAGAAGAGACTTCATTTAGCTTTACATTTGCCAAAAAAAGCAATGAATGTTAACCTAAATAAGTGGAAAAATATATAAGAGGCGATCAATAGTTAAAGTAAATTTATAAAAAATTACTAAAAATGCTAAAGTTTTATAATTTTTACCTGATAAATGTAATAGGGGGTGAAAATTATATGAAGTATTATTCTGAACAACAATTACAAGAGTTTGGCAATAGATTAGTTCACAAACAAGAAAAAATAGTAGTTGGATACTGTAGAGTATCAAGTAATAAACAAAAAGATGATTTGGAAAGGCAAATTGAAAATGTTAAAAACTACTTAATAGCACAAGGTAAACCATTTGAAATAATAACTGATGTTGGTAGAAGATTTAATTCAAATTGTCACAGGATTCAGTTGTAGGTTACAAGGTAAAAGAGCAAGCAAAGCTAAGAATATGGTGAAGGAGTTGGCTAAAGATGATTAAGACATACAAAGTCATGTTTTCACCAAACAACAAACAAAAATCAAAGCTATTCCAATGTGCAGGGGTTATGAGATGGGCGTACAATTGGGCATTAGAGAGACAAAAAGAAAACTATAAAAATGGTGATAAGTTTATATCTGACAGTGATTTAAGAAAAGAACTGACTCAGTTAAAGCAAACAGATGAATATAGCTGGTTAAATCAATACTCTAACAACATCACTAAACAAGCAATTAAAGATGCTTGTGATAGTTATAAAAGATTTTTCAAAGGGCATAGTAATTTCCCTAAATTTAAAAGCAGGAGAAAATCAAAACCTAGTTTCTATAATGATAACATCAAAGTTAAAATCACAGAAACACATGTAAAGCTAGAGAAATTAAGTCCGAGTAAAAAGAAAAACAGACAAAAACTAAATTGGGTTAAGCTAGTAGAAAAAGGTAGGATACCTACTGGCAAAAACATTAGTTACTCAAACCCTAGAATTACCTTTGATGGTCTTAACTGGTGGCTTAGTGTTGGTGTTAAAGAAGCTGAAAAAGAAAAAGCAGAAGACAATAAGATAACAGAAGGTATAGGTATTGATTTAGGAGTTAAAGATTTAGCAGTAGTCAGTGATAACAAAAAATATGACAATATAAATAAGAGTATAAAAATGAAAAAGTTAATTAATAATCATAAGAGGTTACAACGGAAAATATCAAAAAAGTATGATAAAAATAAAACTTTAATAGGAAAGGCAGGTGAAAACCGTTACAAATACCATAAAACTAAAAATATCATAAAATCAGAAATAAAGCTCAAAAAGATGTACAAAAAAATAAAAGGGTTAAGGGATAATTATATTCATCAAATAACAACATCTTTGGTGAGAACCAAGCCAAAGTATATTGTAATAGAAGATTTGAATGTTAGTGGTATGATGAAAAATAAGAAACTATCAAAAGCAATCCAAGAGCAGACACTAAGAGAGTTCAGAAGACAACTTGAATATAAGTGCTTGTGGAAGGGTATTGAATTAATAGTAGCAGATAGATTTTACCCTTCAAGCAAGATATGTTCAGATTGTGGTAGCATAAAAACAGATTTAAAACTATCAGATAGAAGATATAAGTGCTCTTGTGGGTTAGACATTGATAGAGATTTAAATGCTAGTATTAATCTCAAAAATTATCCCTTGTTTAATAAATCAATAGCTTAATCACTAAACGATACTATTGATGTGTACCCATTCGTTAATGGGGAATTTAAGCCTTCGGAGAGTTATATCAAACGATAGTAATAATTATTTAGTTATGAAATCGGACTCGATGAACAAGGAACAAAACATAATATCTACAAGTTGTTCTGATTTTTATAGATATTTATAGGTATTTGGTAACGGTGAATTTAAATGGATATTCAGGAAATAACTCTAGATAAAGGAACTACTACCTCCATACACGGCCATATTTTTGGATTGGACTATATAATAGAAGAAGAAGATTATTCAGTAAAAGTATTTATAGATAGCCACAATAAGAGAATTGTAGTTCAAGACTATAGTGGACCTAATATACATAATCTAAGCCATAGGTTAGACTATCTAGCTAGGGAAAATGATTTCGATAAGGTATTTATTAAAGCTAAAATGGACGATTGGGAGGATTTCATAACTCACGGGTATCTGTTAGAGGGAGTATTTAAATATTACTATAGCGGTGAAACAGCATATTCTATTGCAAAGTTTTACTCTAAGGATAGAAGGTACAGCGAAAAAATAGAAAAAGAGAATGAAATTATAAAGAAAATAGTGCATCAAGACCCATCAAAATTAGAAATAGAGCCAGAATTAAGTGAAGGTTTGGTTATGCGTACGGCTACCACTGATGATATTCCTAAAATAGTGCAGCTATATGATGAAGTATTTAAATCATATCCTACTCCTCTAAATAAGATGAGCTATGTGTCAACTTTAATGGAGTATCACGATGTTTTGTTTAAATTAATTCTAGATGGTGATCGCATTGTAAGTGCTGCCTCAGCAGATATGGACATAAAAAACAAGAACGCAGAAATGACCGACTGTGCTACTGACCCTCAGTATAGAGGTTCTGGATTTATGAGTATTTTGATGAGGGAACTTGAGAAAGAAATTAAAGCTAAAGGAATAATAACAGCTTATTCATTGGCTAGGGCTCAGTCATTTGGTATGAATAATGTCTTTTATAGATTAGGCTATAGATATAATGGTAGACTAATAAATAATTGTGATATTATGGGTAGCTTTGAGGACATGAATCTTTGGGTGAAAAAAATAAACTAAAAAAGTGTTGACATGATGTTGCGGGCGTGATACATTATTACTTGTCGCTCGCAACGGGCGGCACCAAAAATAGCAACAACAAAGTTCTTGACACATCAGCAAATGATGTGGTAAGATATAAAAAGTCGCTTAAAACGGCGGCGGAACAAGTTGGTCTTTGAAAACTAAACAGTTGTGCGATTTAAAAAGAAAAGAACCACACAGTTCTTTTGAAGTAATTAAGAAATTAGCCAAAGTTCAATCTTTGGTCAGGAAATAAACTTTATGGAGAGTTTGATCCTGGCTCAGGACGAACGCTGGCGGCGTGCCTAACACATGCAAGTCGAACGGACAGCACCCATAGAAGCCTTCGGGTGGACATGGGGAAAGTCAGTGGCGGACGGGTGAGTAACGCGTGGGTAACCTGCCTAGTAGACGGGGATAACTCCGGGAAACCGGGGCTAATACCGGATGTGAGATTGGACTGCATGATCCGATCTGGAAAGATGGCCTCTTTACAATGCTATCGCTACTAGATGGACCCGCGTCTGATTAGCTAGTTGGTGAGGTAACGGCTCACCAAGGCGACGA
>NZ_JBNPXS010000038.1:0-29047 GCF_050433185.1 Desulfitispora alkaliphila | reverse complement strand
TTAACTTAATGAACCGCCAAGTACCGAACGGTATGCTTGGTGGTGTGAGAGGACGGTAGATAAAATAATTATCTACCTCCTACTCGATACCATAGAAAAGCATTTCTTTATATGCTAGCCTGTCCGCTAGTAGTTCCTTTGCGCTTCCACCAGTTAAGCATTAATCCTACAATCAATCCGAATAAGGTCCCTGCAATAAAACCAATTAAAATTTTTAAGTAGAGACCGCTTTCGCTAATAAAAATAGCATTTTTATGCAGCAAGTCGTTATATTCATCCTGCATTGCTACTAGCTCACTTTCTTTAGCTTCCAGCTTTCCCTCGGCTTCCTCTAGTTTTTCTTCTAGAAATTCAATCTGGCTCTCATATCTATCTCCAGCTGCATCTAACTGTTCTTTATTTTCTTCTTTTAATTCCTCTATATGGCGATCCTTATCTCTTATCTGTTGTTTAAGGTAATCAATTTGCTTGTTGATAATGGTCATTGCCATTTGCATTTCATTGAGATTTTCAAAGCTAACAGCTGATTCCCTAGATTCCTGTTCGGCAGCAACAGCGTTTTCGCTTTCTACCTCACTCTCTTCCCCAAAAACTACTCCAGTAAATGAAATTAAAAGTGCTAGTGCTATTAATAAAATTAGTGGCGTCCGTTTCAAAGACCTCTCCCCTCTCACTTTAGAATAATACAAAGTACACTGTGTTTCCTTCTTTGCTTCCTTTTAGCAATTCACAATGTCTGAGTACAGAAAAATTCTTCTGTACTTCAGCAGGAGATAGGTCTAAAGCACTTGCCAGTTCTGCTGCGGTAGCTTTTTCATTTTCTTTTACATATTCATAGATACGCTTCTGAACTTCAGTGAGCCCATCAGTACCAGTTTGCCCCATCATTTCACGGTGTTTTTTTGCCGCATGAACTGCTGCCACATCGCATGTCTTTGGTGGCTGAATAACTTCAATATAACAATCTTCACAAATCTCTTTACCACCGTGGGTCCTAATATCCTCTTTGTCCACTAAATCTCCGCATTGATGACATTTTTGCATTTCCAATCCCCCCTTGCTTTTATTTATATAATTTCGATTAAGCTCAGGGAAAATCCTTCCTTTATACAATACTACTTTATAAGATTAGGTTAGTTGGTGCCAATCCTTAAAGACCGGCTGATATCCATTAGCCTTTAGCATTTTCTTCATAGCTGGTACATCTCTGTCATCTGAGATGTTAAATTGCTCTTCTCCTGGGTCATCCATAGAGTGACCTCCTACTGCAGTACATGAATTGGCAGACATCTTAGTAACTCCTAATCTTAGGAGATTATCTCTAAATTCTGCACTTTCCCTGGTGGATAAGGTAATCCCCGTTCGCGGTAAAAAGATGCGCAGAGCTAACAAAGACTGAACCAACTGTTTATCATCTATTGGATAAGGAGGATTATAGCCTCCTGCGTATGGCCTCATTCTTGGTAAGGAAATGCTTAACTCTGTATCAAGATACGTATCTTGTAAGTATTGAGCATGAACACCCACGCTAAAGATTTCTTGTTGCCACTGGGCTAGCCCTAAAAGAGCGCCGATGTTTACAGCTCTCATACCAGCTTTGCAAGCCCGTTCTGGTGCCTCTAGGCGATAAGGGTAATTTGTCTTAGGCCCTTTTAAATGTACCTTAGTGTAAACCTCAGGGTCATACACTTCCTGGTAGATGGTAAGTCCATCTACTCCTTCATCCACTAATAGAGCGTACTCTTCTGTGTTTAAAGGATAAATTTCTATAGAAATGGAGCTAAAGTACTTTTTTAATACTCTAACACAATCTGCAATGTAAGAAACTGGACTTTGCTGCCTTGATTCCCCTGTTAGGATTAAAATATGTCTAATTCCCGTGGCGGCAATGGCCTTCGCTTCTATTTCCACCTGTTCTAAGGTGAGCTTACTTCTATTAAACTGGTTGTCAGATTTGTACCCACAGTATATGCATTTGTTTACACAGTGGTTTGCCAAATACATTGGAGTATAAAGAAATATAACACGCCCAAAATTTTGCACTGTAACCTGGTGGGCTCGCTGGGCCATTTCCTCCAGGTAACCTTGAGCAGAATCCGAAATCAAAGCGAGAAAATCCTCTGTACCCAAAACATCTTTATATAGAGCTCGCTCCACATCAGCCACAGTTGCCTGCTTTAACTTTGCTTCCAATTGGGACCTATCTATTTGATCATAACGTTCATAAAAACTCATAGAAAAACGCTCCTTTATTGTATATCTTATCTTAAAAATCCTGTTAAGGGTGAGGATGCTTCTGCATACTCTTTTACTGCTCCTGTACCTGCCAAGAAAGCCTTCCTCCCAGCACTCACAGCCTCAGCAAAGGCACTTCCCATAATCTCTGGATCTTTTGCAGTGGCAATAGCTGTATTTACTAAAACTGCTTCTGCACCCATTTCCATAGCTTCAGCAGCCTCTGAAGGCTTACCAATTCCCGCGTCTACAATAATAGGAACTTTAATTTCTTCAATCATTATCTTTACTAATTCCTTAGTTTTCAGGCCGCGATTAGTTCCAATGGGAGCTCCCAAAGGCATTACTGCTGCAGCCCCCACACTTTCCATTTGTTTACCCACCATTAGGTCAGGACTCATGTATGGAAGTACTACAAAGCCCTCTTTTACAAGAATTTCTGTTGCTTTAAGAGTCTCAAAGTTATCAGGTAATAAATATTTGTTGTCTTTAATTACCTCAATTTTTATCCAGTTGCCACAACCGGCTGCTCGAGCAATTTTAGCTATTTTCACTGCTTCCTCAGCAGTTCTTGCGCCAGATGTATTGGGTAAGATAATTGTTTCCTTTGGAATATAAGTAAGCACATTGTCTTCTGGAGCTGCGTCTAAATCAACTCGACGCAAGGCCACTGTAATAACTTCAGAGGCTGAGGATTTGAGAACCTTTGTAATCATAGATTTATCTGGGAATTTGCCTGTGCCAACAAATAGTCTACTATTTAATTCCTTGCCACCAATTTTGAATACATCATTCATGGGGAATCCCTCCTAAAAAAAATAACGGAAGTTCTGGGAACTTCCGCAAAATAATCAAATTATCTTTTGGCTTGCTTCCCTACGCTGGCATTAACCAACAGGTTCGAAGAGTTGGGACAAATCCCTCTCAGCCCAATGGGCACCCCTAGCTTCTTTTTATTTAATTTTAAATAATAATCAGCTAAATGTAAAGCTTCAATTTCTAAATAAATTTAATCATTCTCAATAATCATATTCTCTTTTTTGCGCTGACGCAGTTTTTCATTTGTAGGCATGTTGTTTAAGTTATCCAGCTCTTTCTGAAAACTGGGCATTTGACTTAAATCTGATGTCAAAAACTGCTTTAAATCGGAAAAGAGCCCCTGTAAGTTATCTTTATTAATTGAGTAATAAACCCAATAACCTTCCCTGCGCTCTTGAACCAGGTCAGCCTCCTTCAGCACCTTTAAATGCTGGGACACCCGAGGTTGTAGCATTTCCAATATTTCACTCAACTCACATACGCACATACTCTGGATGGAGAGCATTTTTAAAATTTTTAATCGTGTTGGCTCACCTAGAGCTTTAAATTTTTTATGAATGCTTAGATCCATTTTTAATCACCTCATTATCCCATGATAGCACCGAATATTAATCCCACTATGGTAGACATTATCACAACCAGTAGGATATATACGGCTGTCTTTTTATTGCCCAGTACAGAGCGAATCACTAACATATTTGGTAAGCTGAGAGCGGGACCGGCTAATAGCAACGCCATGGCAGGACCGTTGCCCATGCCAGATCCAACTAACCCTTGAATTATTGGCACCTCTGTCAAGGTAGCAAAGTACATTACTGCTCCCAGTAGGGATGCAATCACATTGGCTGAAAGAGAGTTTCCTCCCACTAGTCCTTCAATCCATGGAGCGGGGATGATACCTGCATCAGTGCCAGGTCTACCCATTAAGAAACCGGCCAAGAGCACACCCACTACTAATAAGGGCAGAATTAGCTGGGTGAACTCCCAAGTAGAGTTGACCCAATCTTTTAATTCATCCTTGGTAAACCAGCGAACAATCATATAAGCCAAAGCCAAGAAAAGAGGTAATGCCAATACGAAATACTCTTGAGCGGCAAAAATCAGTATAAAAACCAGTACAGTAAAGTAAATTGCATTTTGCATACCAGTGCGGCCTGTATCATTTTCTCCTCCCATATCAAAGTCCGCATTTTCCCTGTCCTCTTCCTCTTTTCTAAATAAATAGTGCATAACTAACCCAATAACTATTGCAAAAATTATAGCTCCCACTGCTCGAGCTACACCAAATTCCCAGCCCAGCACTCGGGCAGTTAATATTATTGCCAATACATTAATGGCAGGCCCGGCGTATAAGAAGGCCACTGCAGGGCCCAGACCGGCACCGCGAGTGTAGATGCCTGCAAATAAAGGCAGAACTGTGCAAGAGCAAACGCTCAGCACTACACCCGATACAGATGCCACTGAATAGGAGACATATTTTTTTGCCTGGGAGCCAAAGTACTTGAGCACTGCGTTTTGAGAAATAAAATTTGTAATTGCCCCAGCTATGAACAGAGCGGGAATCAAACAGAGTATCACATGCTCTCTGGCGTATTCGCTTCCCATCTTAAAGGCCTCTAAAATAGCCTGCTCAACTGCTGCGCTATCAAAGGGAATAAAGAAAAAGGCAAGAAAAATCCCCATATAATATAGGAGTTTTTTCCATTCGCCCATTAAAGCCACCTCCAATTAAATAAGCATTTCCTAATATGAAAGATCTTAATAAACACCCAAAATGGGTGTTTATTTGTTACTCCTTAGCTAATTCAGAAGTGATAATACTGGTTAAATCTCCCTTTGAAGGCAATTTGCCAGAAACCTTTACCTGTCCGTTTACAACTAACCCGGGAGTCATCAAAACCCCTAGCTTGGCGATCTCCTTTACATCGCTAACTTTAATCACATCAGCTTGAACTCCAAGCTCTCCTAAAACCTCTTTAGTCAAATCTTCTAATTTAGTGCACTTGGCACATCCTGTACCCAATACCTTAATTTCCATTCGAAACACCTCCGAAAAGTATATAAGTCTATTCTTATATACTTATGGTAACTCATCTGCTCTTTTTTGGCAAGGGCTAGAGGAAAACTTCAAATTTCTACAGCATCCGAGCATTTGTTCAGTTTCTCCGAGCATTTGTTTATAATCTCCTGGATTTTATCTTTTTCATTATAGTTCTGTAAAAGGAGGAAAGATCCTCTTTAACAAAGAATTAATTACACGATATATAATAAACTACAGGAGGAAAATTATGCAGAAAATTAACTGGTCAAGAATACTGCTTTTCACTTTACTCTTTCTCTTTGCAATTACACCACATGTACTGGCATCAGATGCTGGTACAGGGCCCACAATAGTCAATAGCAACCCTGAAGATAATGAAAGCATGTTTCCTGTGGATGGAGAAATCACTATTCAGTTTTCCGACAATATGAACAGGCGCACCTTAAATACCAGCAATATTTACATCAAGAAATCGGGTGCTGATGAAAGGGACTCTATCAGAGTAAACCTCTCCTCCACTAGCAATGGTCGCACTGTCACATTAGCACCTAGGCGCAATTTAGACTATGACACTGTTTATGCAATCCACATAAAAGATCAGGTTCAGGATGTGCACGGAAATTCTATAGAGCCCATTCGCTACACCTTTGCCACCATAGATCGGGATCGGGCTTTTATATCCTCCCAGTACCCTGCACCAGATGAGGATGACTTTCCCGTTGGGGAAAGTATAACAGTTCGCTTTTCTCGGGACATGGATGGAGATACCATAGATGAGGACAGCGTTTATCTGCGCAGTGCTGGTAGCATGAGAAATATACCGGCCACTGTGCGCTATAGTGACAGCAATCGGACAATTACACTGAGTCCAAGAAGCTCACTAGATTATAGCACTACCTATAATGTATATCTAACAGATCAAATTAGAGATAGCCGGAGAAATAGAATTGAGCGCATCCAATGGCAATTTACCACTAAAGAGGAGGAATACGAAGCTTCAATTGAGATGCAGCCAGATAGTGGAGCTGAAAATATTCCGGTAGATAGTGTTATCACTGTTAATTTTGTGGCAAACATGGATGTGCGCTCCTTTAATACAAATAATATTCACCTGAGAAAAATAGGAGCTCCTAATAGTGTTCCGTTAAAAATCCAATATACTTCTTCGGGGCGAACTCTTTACTTGACTCCTAAGGCGCCTTTGGCCTACGATACCCGCTATAGAGTTACTCTATCTACTCATATTAGAGAATTAGCAGGGTCTCACATACCCATGCAAACCTGGGAATTTGCCACAGAAAATCCCGGGCGGGAGTTCTTATTCCAGGTTAGTCCCCTGCCCTGGGAGAGCAATGTATCTGTAAACCAGGGGATAGCTATTACCTTTGATCAGGAAGAAGTGAATACCAGCTTATTTAATACTGAAAATGTATATGTTAAAAATAGATACACCAATGCAAGAGTCCCTGTGAGTATCTATTATATGGCTGCAAATAACACCCTGCACATTAAGCCCGTTAATCGCTGGAATTACAATAGTACCTATGATGTGCATTTATCAGATAGGCTTTTAAATCAACAGGGGTCCATGCTCCAGCCGGGCTATTGGACCTTTTCCACTCCTGCATCTTACGGCGGAGTGCTATACTCCTCCCCTAATATCTTTCTAAACAACAGGGCCTTAGATTTTCCCGATACTAGACCAGTAGTTCTGGGTCAGGGTCACACCTTGGTAACACTGCGCCCGGTGATGGAGGCCTTAGGGGCAGAGTTTGGAGCAAAGAGTTTGGACTCAGGGGAAATGCAAATATGGGTTAGATACTGGGACACAGAGCTAGTCTTTCATCAAAACAGCCCTGTAGTCTATGAGAACGGTAATAAAAAGGACCTGCCCATAGCAACTAGTATTGTAAACGGACGCACCCTGATTCCCCTACGATATATGGTTGAAGCTCTAGACCTGAGGGTTGAGTGGGATAGAAATCTTCAAAGCATTAGAATCTACAACTATTAAAAAAGTAGGTAGTCTAGACTTATTAATTGTCTAAAGCTACCTACTTTAATTATTTTTGATAAAGCTTAAAGTTTGCCAATACGGGCATCAGTTGCGTATAAGTTCCTATTCTTCCACGGTTAGTTTCAACCCTAATAATCAAGCGATTTACATAGGTCAAATCCACCTCGTCGGGAGCTATATAGCGGGGATATTCAGAGGGAGCTACAGGACCAGATTGGAACAGAATTTGATTGTCACCTAAGATGGTCATATTGTAGGTGCTACTGCTGTCCATGGTATCATCTTCCACCCCGAAAAAGCCTTCCAGAGTAGCGTAGTTTTGATTTAAATCTACTACTACCTCAGCTACTTCCTCAGGCTCTATATGTACCACAACTCCACGGTTAAAGCTTCTACCTGCCAGCTTATAGGTCCTTTCCTTCTGATAAAAGGGTCCCACATTTCTTATAACCTTGGCATCCTCAATATGAACAGCACTGCCTCTAGTCTTCCCAATATCGGGCTGAAAGATAGCTGACCCAATGTGAATTATATTCCGCTCTCCATCCCAGTGCACATCAAAGCCCAAAGCCTCAGACAAATCCCGCAGGGGCACCATAGTAGTCCCATCTACCATAAAGGGTTCAACTGAGGTTTCCACCTGGGAGCTCCCCTTAAATACTTGAATGTCCCCAAAGGCAACTTTAATATTTTTCACTGTCCACTGACCTGAAGCAAAAGCGTGGGCAGAAAGTAGTATACATATAATTATGATAGTAAATAAAATCTGTGTTTTTTTCATGATTTAATTCCTCTCAGCAAGGTCCTAAACTAGAATTTCGACATTAATATATAAAATCCTTCAGTTTATTAAAGGTAATTATTGATTGCCAAATACTAATTCCGTGTTTGAGCTAACTGTTAACTTGACATAGCCTTCATCTTTTTCGCTCGATTCTTTATTTTTAGTATATTCTCCTGATATTTTATTTAGATTATTATAAACAGATTTTTGCATAAAAATGTTTACCACAAATTCCGGAGGAGCGATAATTTTTAAAGTGCTGTCATTATTGCGAAATTCTATGTTCTTTTTAAAAATAATATTTTCTAATACTTTTACTTCAAGTGAATTATTGTTTTGTATTTCTAAGTCTTCTTCAAAGGAAATAGATTTTGCTTTCAAATACGTCTCTTTACCAGGTACTTTTAAATTTTGTCTACTTAACTTCACTTTTTTATTAAACTCAGGTTTTGGATTGGTCGCTAAATTAGATGTGCCTCCACCTCTATACCAACCCAAATCTGCTCCATCTATGTAGTTATCTGTTGGTGGAACAAATTCACCTTGTTCATCCCCATTGCCAAGATCATCATGTTGAATTATCCTGCGAGCCACTTTAAAGGTTTGAGTTTCACCCTTAGTAGCTGAGCTCAAGGTAATCTTGTACAAATACCCATCTGTAACAGAGATGTTAAAATCCTCAAGTCCTGTGGCTAACACATTCGCACTATTATTAACACTTCTAATAACCTTATCTCCTTGATGCTCATATTTAATTACATTTCCATTAGCCAAAGTAAACTCATTGATTGTAGCTTCAGTAGCCTCCTGGATGTCCTTGGTCAGCTGGTTCATCAATATCCGCACATCATCTCGAAATTTCACCGCTTCAGTTTGGCTGCCAATTACTGCTGGTCCAGAAATGAGAAAGGAATAGGAAAGACCCATAACCATTGTAAAGATGGTCATGGCAACTAATATTTCTACTAATGTGAATCCCCTGTTGTTCATGAGCACCACCCTATTCTTCAAAAATCTCCTTCCACTCCAGTACCTCATAGTCGGAAACCCTATTTCCCGTCAAGCTATAAAAGAGCCTTATTTCTGCCTCTATAATGAACTTCCTGTGACCATCACTTAGAGTACCAGTTCCAGTAATTACAAACTTATCGCTATTGGGAACGGTCCTATATACTTCCTCATCTATTCCAAATAACCTAAAGGTCAATATATCTTCATCATCCTCTAGGGATTTTAACTGAAAGCCAAAGCTACCCTTCATATCCCCTTCATCTAGCTCCAGATTAGCTTCACCTAAAGCTGCTAAATTAATTTCAGGATCTGAGCTCTCCTCACCATAGACTTGATTCATTTTATCATTGATTTCATGAGAAAGTGCATAGACACCCTGAGAAATAGCTGCTTCTGCCAGGTACCGGGCAGTTATGCGCTCCTCTAGCCAAACCCGACTTTTTACCTCGTTGTTCACAGCAGCCAGCAGTACTCCACCCATGATTGTGAGCACCAATACTGTTACTATGACTATCATCATGGCTATGCCCCGGTTATTTCTTAAGTTGTGTTTTAAAAAAAGCATAAGTCCACCTTCTCATCAATCAATTGCAAATACCCTGGTGCCAACTACAATAGGGTTTTTAGCCAAAGTGCCCTCAGTGGCTTTAATACTCACTTTGAGCTCATATAAGCCGGGATGCACTTCTGCTATATTCTTCTCCATGGTTGCCTCAATTCCCTTTAAGGACAAATTTTCTTTACCACCAGCAGGTTCTTCTCCCCGCTGAAGCTGATGCTTGCTCTCCTCTAGCCAGTTCTGCCCCTCTCTCAGGGACTCTAATCGCACATCATGGGTCACACTGACCCCAGCACCGGAAAAGACCATACTGGCAAAAACAGTGGTCACAGTGACCAGTAGCACAAAGGCCACCAGCAACTCCACTAGGGTTACCCCTCTATTGTCTATTGATTTCATAAAAGTCCTCCGTTGTAAAAACCCCCAGCTAGATAGTGGGGGTTTTGGGTATTAATTAATAATGCTTACTCTGACTCTGTGTATACAATCAATATATGTACATCCCCATCGTCACTTTCAGTAAAGTGTGAATCGTTAGTTACTAGATAATATCTTTTGCCTAAATCTTTTTCTAGTATTGATTTTATATTATCATTTAAACCTTTAACTAACAAATAAATAGCTTCTCTATCTTCTTCGTGTATAAAGTCTTCGCTAGTAATTAACTTAACAGCGTCGGTCTCTTCAACCCAAGAGTATTCAGGTGTAGCATCTAGCTTGTTGTTATCTACAAGTTCGTCAAAACTATTAGCATATTCACCCTTATCCGCATAATAAGCTGTCATTGCTGTTCTAACTGAATTATAATCTCCAATAACCCTTGCAGCCCTACTCTTATCAATTTGTTCAAATACTGCAGGCGCAATCACCGCCGCCAAGATACCAATAATAGCTATAACCACCAACAACTCAACTAAGGTAAAACCTTTATTGTTCTTGTTTTTCTTTCTGAACGCTCTCATCATATGTATTACTCCTCTCATATTAGATTTTTATAATTACTTCAATCTGTTTCTTGCTTTTAATTATCCACCTTATTTTGGGTGATTTCAATAGGTCTTTTCATATTATATCTCCAACAATTCTCTCAGGGCCAAACCTTTTGCAATGCTATATTTTGGGTCCATATCATTATAGCTGTCCACTAGTACTGGGAGTTTTAGTTCTGTTTCCAAATAGTTATCTATTCCGGGAATATTGGCCATTCCCCCAGTTATGATTAATCGATTTAGACGCACCTTGGCCTGCATTTGGTAGAAATCCAGTGAGCGCTGGATTTCTGTCACCAGGCCCACGAAGACATCCTGGGCCATTGGCTCAAAGCCTTCCTCCGCAGTGACTGCTGCTTCCTGGTGGGCCAATTCTAACACAGGTGACATCTCCTCCTGCTGGGGCATGGGTAGCATCCTGGTATAGTGGAGATGCTCTCCCTTAAAGGCAACCAGGTGACCGTTTTCATGTCCCAGGCTTAAAATGGCCTGGTGGGGCAAATCTGAATCCAGATAGCAATGATGCCAATAGCGGGCTAAGGACAGGGGCTCCACCTCGATTGATATGGGCTTTAGACCTGCCTTTTCAACGCTGTTGTACAGGGAGTAGATTGTATCCTTGGGGGCTGAAGCCAATAGCATATTGTAGCTGGGCACCCCATCCACCTCCACCTGCTCAATAATGGCGTAATCTATGAACATATTCTTTAAGTTCCCAGGAATATACTTTTCCGCTTCAAAAAATACTGCCTGGTCTAATTCCTCCACAGGCATTTGGGGCATGCGAATTTGTCTAGAGACCACAGCTTTACCGCTGATTCCCACATGCACTGTAGACCCCTGCTCTACTCCCTTAGCCTCCACTAGCTTTTCAATTCCAGCTGTTAGGGATTGAGCGTCATTTGTGGGTTCACTGCCATAGCGGAGGGGAGCCTTGGTTTCAGCACAGACCTCCATCAATTTTATATTAGCCGAACCTATATCTAAGCCCACATGCTGAATTTTTTTTGCAAATAGCCTTTGTACAGGCTGTAGTTTTGCGATTTTAGCAAACATGATTCTGTCCCCCTATAATAATAACCCAGTATATAGTGCCACCAGTTCATCTCCCCAGTGGATTGTAATCAGTGCTGCGGTGACTAAAAAGGGCCCGAAGGGAATCATCCTCCCCTCCTCCCTGCCCTTGTGCAGGATATTGATAATGCCGTAGATGGAGCCTAGTAGGGATGCCAAAAACAATAACAGCAACACCCACTGCCATCCGGTGATCAAGCCCAGGGCAAATACCATTTTTACATCCCCTCCCCCCATGCCCTGAGGGAAAACCAAGGCCACTAACAGAAGAAAGCCTCCCCCCACCAGCGCTCCCAAAAGAGCCTGGGTCAGTGGAATGGTAATGCCTGCAAAGATTCCAATCAGGGCCAAAAGAGCAATAGCTCCGTTTAGGGAATCAGGAATTATATAGTGCTTCCAATCAATTAGGGTGATGGCCAGCAGGATTGCCACCAGCAATCCGTGGAAAAGAGACTCCCAAGTGAAGCCATAACCTAAAAGGATGAGAGCAAAAAGCAACCCTGTGATCAATTCCACCCAAAAGTAGTAGGGTGAATATAACTCCCCGCAGTGGCCACAGCGCCCCTTTAAAAGGAGATAGCTAAGGATAGGCACTAGCATCCAAAAGGATAGGGCTTTTTCACAAGCGGGACAATGGCTTCCCGGATAGACTATGGATTCCCCCCGGGGAACTCGATAGATTATTACATTGAGAAAACTCCCAATGATTGCACCTAGAGCAAAGGCAAAAATCAGTTGGGCGTAAATCAAGGCATCAACTCTCCTTCCCTGGGAAAGTGATATCTGGGTTCCTGAATTAACTCCTGATAATTTTCAGGTACAGGATGACTTCCTGAGTTACCTGTAGAGCTTTCGGTTGTTCCCTCTTCTGCCTCCTCAATTACTGGAAAGGCAATATGGGGTAGAAATAAATTATCCTTGGCACTGTATGCCTCAATAGGTGGTGCTATAAAGCGCACCTGGCTAGTATCCTTAAGGCCAAAGGCGATTAAGTCAATCTCCATGCGAATTTTATCTGCTAGCCCCTCCTGGTGAGGCTCAAAAAGATTATTTATCTCTACTCGCTCTAATAAGAGAGATTGCTCTAATCTATCCAAGTAGGTAAGCAGATTTAATAAACCTTCTTGTTTTCCCTGATAGGTCACATAATAGGAGGTGCCCATGGTGTATTCTAAATCAAGGGTCTCCCCTTGAGCAATAGCCCGCATGGGGAAGCTTTCAGTTAATTCCTTTTGACCTAACACCAATAAGGGATCTCCCTTGTCTACTCTCCAGCTAAAGGGCCTCATTGCCATGGATAGCTCCTGGTCTAACTTATCCCTCTGCTCCTCTAGAACGGGGATAGCATTGGCATCCTGATGCAATTGCTGCAACCGACTCTGAGCCTGATCAACTTCCGCTACTAATTGTTCTTGATAGGGAAGATATTGCTTGAAAATTAGCCAATAGGCGCATAGTATAAAGAAAATAATCCCAACTGCGGTTAGAATCCTCTTATCTCGCTTAGTCAGTGTCATTGGAATCTTGGCCAATTGCATCTCTTTCAACCCCACCTTCCATCTCTAGATCACATCTGATTCCAAAGCGAATCAAATCAACCCCCCGGTAGTCTGTTTCATCGGTAAACTCTATTTTGGCACTGTTAATAGCTTCAATTCCCTTTACTAGGTTATGAGAGAAAAAGCTAATTGGCTCAGCCACGGTAGTATATCCCTCTATATACATTTCCGGATACTCTATTCCTACATGAGTCAGCCACAGCTCTTCTGGGATAATTTGCTGTATTTCATCTATAAGGCTACCCACTTTAATAGCTCTTGAGGGCAATTGAGAAAGCTCTGCCAGCTGTTCCTCTTTAATAGCTATCACAGCCTCCAAGTCAGCCCTTTCCATTTCATAGGGGGCCATTATTTGAATTTCCTCTTCCAAATTACTTAATTCTCGCTCTAAAGAGAACAATTGAAAAAGGGCACTACCCAAAATAAGTAGTAAGATCCCAGTGACCAATAAAGAGAAAGAGAGCTTCACCATTCGCTGTATGTAATTTTCTTCTTTCACTTTTATCTCTGGGGGTAGTAGATTGATTTTCTTCACTAAGTCATCCAGTCCTTTTTCTCATATTTTATTAAAAAGATCCGTATAGCTGGGCCATTGGTAGCATAATAGATAGAACAATGCCGCCCATAACAACACCTATAGCAACCATCATGATGGGCTCGATGGATGCTGAGAGGCGACTGATTGTGGTATCCACCTCTCTATCGTAGTAAAAGCTCACCTTTTCCAGCATATTATCCAATTCCCCTGTCTCCTCGCCCACTGCGATCATATTAATAGTCATTAGCGGAAATATGCCCGTATCTTTCAGAGGTTCACTTACTCCTTGCCCATCCCGAATGCTGTCCTTGGCCTTTTCTAGAGCCTGGGACATAATCTGATTTCCCACAGTTCGCTTTACCACATCCAAGGCTTCTATGATTGGAACACCACTGCGCAAAAGAGTTCCCAGAGTGCGAGAAAAGCGGGAGATGAGTACTTTTTTTTGTAAATTTCCGTAAACAGGAATTCGTAACATGTATTTATCCCAAAGATAATTTACTCCAGGCGTTTTTTTTGCGTAGGATATTAATGCTGTCAGTCCCAATAGAGCAATAAGATACAAATACCACCATTTGCTCAGGGAGTCTCCAAAGTTTATTAGTACCTGAGTTAAAAGGGGCATTTCCACATTCATATCTATCAACATTTCACTAAAGGTGGGCAATACAAAAACTAGCAAAAAAACCACAGCTAAGACTGCCACAGCAAAGATAATGCCGGGATAGGCCATGGCCGATTTTATCTTTGAGCGGATTTCCTCTTCCTTTTCATAATAATTGGCCAGCCGCTCCAGAACCTGGTCTAAGGCCCCTCCCGTTTCCCCTGCCTCAACCATGCTCACATACATCTTGGGAAAGACCTGGGGGTGCTTTCCCATGGTCTCTGATAGGGTTGATCCCCTCTCTAAATCTCGGGCCACTGCTTCCATGGAATTTTTTACTCCCTGGTTTTCCGTTTGCTCCATTAGAATTTTCATAGAGCGCAATAGGGGTATCCCCGCATTTATCATGGTGGCAAACTGACGACTGAAAATCACCAGCTCCTTAATTTTCATCTTCTTTTGCAGCATAGCTTTCAGGTTTTCTAAATCCCATAGAGGTGATTTATGCTCCTGGATATTGATTACTAGCAGTTTTTGGCTACGCAGAGCTTGAATTGCCGCCTCTCTGCTTTCAGACTCAATTGTATCCTCAACAATAGCACCAGTATATGTGCGTGCTTTGTATTTATAATTAGGGCTCATAGTTCTTTTCCCCCAAGATATTCCATTTATGATGAATTAGTATTTTAATTGAAATGTTCGGCAACTAACTACCAAAATCCTTCCCCTCCACTGGGTTTCTCCTCGTTAGCATCATCAGAATTTTCTTCCCTTAAAAGCTGGGGACTGATTTGACCTCTGTCAACCAGGTTAGTTAAGCATGCCTCCATAGTCTGCATTCCACTTCTGCTACCCGTTTGAAGCATGGAATATATTTGGTGGCTTTTACCTTCCCGAATTAGGTTTGCAATAGCACTAGTTGATACCATAATTTCCATGGCTGCAACCCTCCCCTTCCCTTGCACACGGGGTAATAATCGCTGAGCTACAACTCCACGCAGGGTAGCTGCCAATTGAATTCTAATCTGCTGCTGTTGATGAGGAGGAAAAACATCTATAATCCGGTCCACTGTAGATGCTGCTGAAGTGGTATGCAATGTGGCAAAAACCAAATGTCCAGTCTCTGCAGCGGTTATGGCAGTGCTGATTGTTTCCAAGTCTCGCATCTCACCCACAAGGATTACATCCGGGTCCTGGCGCATTGCCGCCCGCAGTGCCGTGGCAAAGGTATTAGTATCTCGATGGACCTCCCTTTGGTTTACAATTCCCTTTTTGTGATTGTGGACAAACTCAATTGGGTCCTCTATGGTTATTATATGCTCTTCTTTATTGCTATTTATATAATCAATCATAGCTGCTAATGTAGTTGATTTACCACTGCCTGTGGGGCCAGTAACTAAAACTAGGCCATTTTTCTGCTTAGCCAAATTTTTTACTACAGGCGGTAAATTCAATTCCTCCATAGTCAAAATCTTACTGGGAATAATTCGCAGGGCTAGGGCAATGGTGCCCTTTTGCTTAAATACATTAGCTCGAAGCCGCGCATTTCCTGGCAGGGAAAAAGAAAAATCAATCTCTCCTCGCTCCTGTAGCTGCTCCTGCTGCTCCTTACTGGTCAATTCTTTCATGATCTCTTCCAAATGGTGCGACTCCAGCTCTATATCAAAGGCAGGATTTATCTTCCCTGCAGGCTTGACTCCACCGTCAATTCGAAAGTGAGGACAAACCCCTTTTGTCAAGTGAATATCTGAAGCTCCATTGCTAATACCTAATTTTATCAGCTCTTTAACCTCCATAGTCTCACTCCTTTTCTTCATCTGAACTGAAGGCCACCCGAATTACTTCACCCACTGTGGTAATGCCTTCTAATGATTTTTGAATTCCGTCTTCCTTTAATGTAATCATACCCGCTTCTCGAGCTAGTGATTGAAGTATATCTGAAGTAACTCTAAGTGCAATTTCCTGCCGCATTTCCTTTGTTATGGGCATAACCTCCTGAATGGCAATTCTGCCTCGATAGCCTGTATTGTTGCAATAGCTACAGCCCTCTCCTTTATATAATATCACTTCTTGCTCTGGTGGGGCACTTAAATATGTTCGCCATGGACTTTCCGGCTCTAAATTGTATCTCACTTTACACTGTGGACAGATTCTGCGAACCAGTCGCTGAGCTACCACACCCGCTAAGGATGAGGCAACTAGATATGGTTCTAAGCCCATATCAAAGAGCCTGGTAATCGTACTAGCTGCATCATTTGTGTGCAGTGTGGAAAGCACCTTGTGTCCAGTAGTTGCTGCTCGCACTGCAATATCTGCTGTTTCTTTATCCCTTATTTCACCCAACATGATGATGTCCGGATCCTGGCGCAAAATAGAGCGCAATCCAGTTGCAAAGGTCAGGCCTGCCTTTGTGTTTACCTGAACCTGATTGATCCCCTCTAGCATGTACTCCACTGGATCCTCTACTGTGACAGTATTTACACCAACTTCATTAATGCTATTTAACGCAGCATAAAGGGTTGTAGTCTTACCACTTCCCGTAGGTCCAGTTATGAGAATGATACCAAAGGTTTGTTTGAGCATTTTTTCAAATCGCTCCTGTACACTTTTTTGCATTCCCAGTTGATCTATGGTAAAGAGGGCATCTGATTTATCTAAAATCCTGATAACTACTTTCTCACCATATACAGTGGGCAAAGTGGAGATGCGGAGATCGATGCTCTTTTTTGCCACTTTTATCTGAATTCGACCGTCATGAGGTCTACGTTTTTCTGCAATATCCATATTTGCCATGATTTTGATTCTCGATACCAAGGCCGCATGAGTCTTTATTGGCAGGTGGATCATTTCTTGCAGTATGCCGTCAATCCTGTAGCGCACCCGAACATGTTTTTCTATGGCCTCTATATGTATATCTGAAGCTTTTTCTTTGATTGATTGGTGAATGATGGCATTAACTGCCTTTACAATTGGAGCTTCATCAGTGGCATTTAACAGTTCATCTAGGTCTAGGGTAGCTGTGGTCAGCTCCTCCTTTTCCATCTCCTCTAACTCTTTTCCAAAGGCCTGCTCTACCGAATCGCTGAGGCCAAAGAAGCGAGAGATGGCTTGATCTACTTCCCTTTCACTGGCAATTGCTGGCTCTACTGTAAGACCTGTTTGCATTTCAATATTGTCAATGGCATCTAAGTTTAGTGGATCTGCCATGGCCAAACCCAGTTTGTTTTCAACCTTTTCAAAAGGTATAACCTTGTAGTTTCTAGCTACAGTACCAGTTATCAGCTTAACTATTTTGGGGTTTAAGCGCATTTTGTGCAATGCTATTCTGGGTAAACCCAGTTGAATCTCTAAGACCTCGTCAATTTGCTCTTCGGTGACAAGACCCAATTGAATTAAGGCATGGCCTAAGCGCAAGCCTGTTTGCTTTTGGGTCTTTAGTGCTTCCTTTAATTGGAGCTCTGTAATAACTCCTCCATCTATTAAAATATCACCTAATCGCTTTTTCTCCCGTTTCCATTTAGCCAAGGTATAGTCCCTCCCATTTCGCATGCATCTAAAAACCCACGGCAATTGTGCCGTGGGCTGGTTTCACTACTAGCTCCCCTTAGCCCAAGTGACCACTGTTATAGTCTAAGGTTCATTGCTTCCCATTTAATAGGAATTCGCTGAAAGAGAAAATATTCCTTCTTTTAGGTACTGCCAAGTATTTACTTATTAAAAAATCTGTCTAATAACCCTTTAAAGGCTTGACCGTGTCTAGCCTCGTCTTTGCACATTTCGTGAACTGTATCGTGGATAGCATCTAGGTTTTTGTTCTTTTGCCAGTTTAGCAAGCTCTTTCTTGCCTTTACAGGCGCCATATTCTGCATCTACTCTCATTTGCAGGTTAATTTTAGTGTCCGCTTTGACCACTTAACCAAGTAACTCAGCAAATTTAGCTGCGTGCTCTGCTTCCTCCTAAGCGATTGCCACCTCGGGATAACCTTCTCTATCCGCTTGACGGCTCATAGCCAAGTACATTCCAACCTCAGTACACTCGACTTCCTTGTTGTAATTTATTGTTGATATTAGTTACTGTTACTATATGCTTCTTCATAGTTTTCTAAAATCCTTCTCCTCTTTTTAAATTTTTATTTTTTTTCACAAAAAAAAGACACTATATTAAGTGTCACCTTTCCTATATACTTCACTGTATTTAAATTTAGTACCTCTAGCACAATATTTAGCGTAGATTTTTACAAACTCATTATAAATCCTGTCATTGAAACGCAACTGACTTTTATGGCATCTTAATGCTCGCTGCTTTGAAAGTAATGTTTCAGATATATCTACAACTGTATTAGCTTTAGATGTAGCATAGAAGTAGATATCCGTTCCGGGATATAGTTTTTTATGGAGTTTAGCTACTGCTTTGCCTACCGCTATGTGGTCTGGATGTCTCCTTACTACTCCTAAAGGGTAAGTTGGGTCAAATGCAAAAATTAATTGGGGCTGTACCTGCCTTATTACTTGAGACAAAAGAGGTAGCAGATTTTTATCCTGAGCCAATTTCAAGTCCGGTTGGTGCAAAAACTCAAGATTAGATACCTTTAATATATCAGCAGCTTTTCTTTGCTCTCTTTGTCTCGTGTTTCTCAAGTCAATTTTGTTGACTCCCTTTTCCCCATCACTAACGCATACTACATTTACTCTAGCTCCACCTAATGCTAACAGCTTTAAAGTGCCTCCCATAAATATTTCTAAATCGTCAGGATGAGCAGTTACAGCCAGCACAGAAGCTTTACTTTGAACCAAATCTCTCCCATTATCCACCGCCTGGTTTGCACTTACTACTAGCTGTTGCCTTATTTCCTTTACAAGATAAATGCCTAAAAAGACAAGTACTCCAATAATACCAGTGTAAATTTTGGGTTTTGAGATTTTCATCTACTAACTACCCTTTCATAGTTGTGATGTAATTAAAGTTCCCAAAAGCAAACATTCTTATCAATAATTAAAGAGAGTTCAGTTTCCTAATTCCTTTGTTGGTAGTGCGAGTTGATAGTACTTCTTCTATATAATTAAGCAATTCCTTTTTATCCTTTTGCAGTGTTCCTGTGAGAGGTAAGTAATTTGAAGGGTGAGTACTGTTAAAAATTAACTTATCAATAGTTATATGCTCAAGAAGTAACTTCATCTCCTCTAGAACCTCAAAGTTATCTAACTGTTGAAACTGGCCCTGCTGGACCTTTTCATAAATTTCAGTACCGGGAAAAGGCATCAGAGTTAATATAGCAAACTGCTTAGGTTTAATCTGATTAACCATTTGAGCTGTTGCTACAGCATGTTGCTCAGAGCGAGGACCCTTACCTGCTAGACCTAAGATAGCCATTAAGCAGAGTTTAAAGCCAGCACTTACAAGCTTTTGTCCCGCTTGTAGCATCTCATCTTTAGTCACCCCTTTTTTTATTTCCTTTAAGAGGTGCTCGTCCCCGGTTTCTAAACCCAAATATGCTCTAGTCAAACCAGTCTCTCTCAATGCTTCTAACTCTGAATTGGTCTTCCGCAAGCTACTTTTGGGTCCAGCATAACAGGAGATTTGCTTTAATTTTGGAAAGGCTCTCTTTAGTTCACCTATTACCTCTAAGAGGTACTCAGTTTTCAGAGCCATTGCATCTCCATCACACAGAAAGACTTTTGTTACACTATTCAGTTTCTTCTGTGCCATTTTTATATCTGCTTTCACTTCCTCAAGCTTTCGCACAAAGAACTTCTTATCTTGGTACATATTGCAAAAGGTACACTGATTGTGAGCACAACCATATGTTACCTGAAGAAGGTAACTGTTGGCTTCACTTGGTGGTCTATATACAGTGCCTTCATAGCGCATGTTTAATACCCCCTAAATCTAACTCCCTTGATGCCACAAAAACTCCCTTTACTAAGTTGCTAATTGGATTATTTGCAACTTGCACTGGGCAGCAAAGTTCCTGCTCCACCCTTTGGGCTAACCCATTTAGTTGAGCAGTCCCTCCAGTAAGTATTAGACCATCCATCATAACTTCATATACTAAATCTGGAGAAATTAGAGCAAAAGTGCTCTTTATTACATCTATTATCTTATCTACCGTAGCTGCAATAGCTAGTTGAAGTTCTGCCCGCTCAAAGGTTATTGCCTTGGGTAAACCTGTGACAAGGTCTCTACCCCTCACTGTTACTGGATAGTTTTTAAAGTTATTAGCAACAGAAGCGTGCTTAATCTTCAGAATTTCACTAGTAAGCTCCCCTATTACTAAGCGGTACTGATACTTAAAATATTTTCTGATAGCTGCATCTATCTGTTTGCCAGCAACTTTAATTGAGCTTTCAGCTACTATGTCACCACAGGAAACCATAGTGCAACTACTTTTGCCACCACCTAAGTCTGCTACCATTGCTCCCTTATGCATACTAAATTCAAGCTCAGAGCCATAGGCCGTGGCAACTGATTCATGGACTAGATAGGTATTTGCCCTGCTAATAGAAGAAATTAACCTCATTAGTTCACTTCTTTCAACAGAGTTCAAACCTGCTGGCATGCAGATAACTATCTCATTTTTATAAATCTTAGATAACTTAACCTTCTCTAAAAAATATGTAACTAAGTTTAATGTCATATCTAAGTCAGCTATAACACCATCCTGCAGAGGCTGTATTGGTATAACTCCCGGGGGAGTTCTTCCAATAATATCTCGGGCTACTTCACCTACCCCTAAAATACTGTTGGTTTGGATGTTATAAGCTATAATGCTGGGTTCATGGACCAGTATATCATTATTTTCGCGAAAAACTAGTGTATTAACGGTACCTAGCTTTAATCCTATCCGTTTTTTATATGGCATTGTTTCTACCTACAAATAGTAGGCCCACCTCCCATCAGGCTACTTTATTTAAATTATATCAAATTTAAATAAAAAGTAGTAATGGAAATAAAGCCCGGTATTTAAGGCATTACCTTTAATCACAATAACTTATAAGTCCAGCAATCATATACAATTGATGAATAGAATCCCATTTGTAATCCTTCAAAAGTCTAAATCCTTTTATCTCTCCCGTTGAGTTCACGTGCAGTCTAGGAGCAGTGCATTTGCAGAGCCGATCTCCAATTTTAATGTGCTCATCATCCACATAGCATACGGGTAAATCCTCCGCAATTAGCTTCTTAACCCCAGCTTCTATCTTTTCTAAGTCTATATTCGGTATGTCCCTGAAATTCAAAACAAAGCCGTGTTTTACATCGCTGTGGACCTCAGGTAATTTTAAGCCTATGTCCCTCATGGTCATTGTAGTCAAGTCCTCAGCCGTATGAGACATAAGCCTGTACTTAAGAGTTTCAAAAGCTGTAGTGGCAATTTCTTCTGGCTCCGGTCCAAAGACATTAGGGCGCACCACTGTTACCTTTTCTCCAATCCCGATTAACATTTCTGCATTAATATTTAATGAAGGATAAAGTAGTTCAAAGTGCTCTATTACTAACCGCCTATCTGCAGCAAGAGCCTTTTTCACTGCTTCTACTAACTCCCATATCTGGCAAAAGGCCGATTCGAAGCGTACGTCCACATGATATGTTTGGTGTTTAAAAAATCCTGCATCCGCATCGTGTAGGAGGGGTAATGGCCTCACGTTTATTCCGTGATCGTCATTAGTGAGCTCTAAGCCTGGAAACATTCCTCGGATTAAGAGCGATTTGCCAGCACCTGCACTTCCCACTAATCCGATAAGCTTGTCATCAGGACATAAGTACCTCTGAGACAGGTGGACACCCAAGTTGAGCAATCTGCGCTTACCCCTAGGTGCATAATATTTGGCTTTCATTAAATAGCTAAGGGTATCAATAACCATATTAACCACTCCTAAAGTTATTATTTCATTGGAATCATCAAGCCCAATAAAGGAGCGTGTTGCTGTGCCCCATACACATCTCTCTCTCCCACATCACCAGCAGCCATTGGTCTTTTAATAGTGCACTTAATTGCGTTTGCAGGGGCAAATTCTACATAAGAAATTACTTCTTCTAAGGGTATTCCATAAAGCTTGGCAAAGAGATCAGGGTTAAAAAAGTTAGCTTGAATTACTCGCTCATATGTATCTCGGTCTTTAAAGATAATATCAAAGGTCAGCTCATAGGGACCTGAATTTTTACTCCTTATTACTACTGCTAAATCTCTAATAGGGATTTCTGCCATGTTGTTCACCCCCTAGGTTAGTTCCCAATTAATTGGGAATATTTTATCCGGCTCCTTTATTGTAAGCAAGTGGTGGATAGAAAACTCATAGACTTCCCCGGCAGCAAAATCCGAGGGTGAATAGGGAAAGGCCAAGTTGCCTGCGGTTGCAACTCTCCCAGGATAGCCATAGTGAAGCATAGATGATCGGGCAAAACTGGTAATGGTGTTTGCTAGATTTTGGCTTTTAGCCACAACTTCAATAATCAATCCTATTTCGTGAGGCTTAAAACCTGTTGTTCGCTCAGGTTCTAAATCCCCCATAACTCCATCGTAACCGTACTTACGGAAGACAAGAGTATAGTCTTCCCTATTAATGTGGCTAAAGTTGGAGGCGATACTTTCTTCCACCCCTTTTAGTATTTCGTCCAATTGCTCAATAAATATGGGGTCTCTAATGCCAGCTATAGAGATAGTTCGATACCCCACTAAGCGCGCCCCTTCAAGCTTCACAGTGTATGTTTCCCCTGGCACAAATTTTGAATTTTCCACCCGTACAACTCTATCAGTTTCTTGAGAAAAGTTGCATTCCTTTAAATCTAATATCCCTCCAGGCCCTGGAAGGATATAGGGATTGGTCTTTTCATACAGCGTGTGAGCTGAAACAGATGTGGTGGTACACTTCCTGTTTGGGTTTAGGGGCTCCACCAAAAAGTGATCTCTTCGCAAGGTCCCCTGCATACAATCACTTCCACTTCCTGGAACAGCGGCAATAGATGCGCACTCTAATATTTTTCCCAGGTGCAAGGCCAGTCCCGGATCAAAGCCATGCATAATTGGATAGGCGGCAAAGACTGCTGGATCATATGCTCTTCCGGCGATAACAACATCTGCACCCGATGTTAGGGCCTTGATAAAGGGCTCTACACCCATTTGGGCTACTACGTTACTAGTCTCTTCAAGATTTTTCCTGGTCAATGGCGCACAGGGCCCTAAGGGAATTATGTTTCCTAAATCTAGTTCCTCCTTGATAAACTGTTTATCCAATTGGGCAGATATTGTAGCCACCTTACATTGAAGTCTTTCCTCAGCAATTATATCCCGAACAACTTCTACGCACCAGTTAAGGTGCACATCTGCTCCAGAACCCCCGGCACTTCCTACAATTACGGGAATATTGTGCTCCTTTCCCGCTTTGAGCATTAAACGGAGATCTCTTTTCACTGATTCTCTATTAGTAAATGACACCCCTGCTCCCAAGTAATATGGGCCAGGGTCTGTAGAACCAGCATCAACAGCGATTACATGGGGCTCCCTATTTAACCCTTCCCGGAATGATTCTATGGGAAAGCCATAACCTAAAATTGCAGTAGGAGATAATATTCTAATCTCATCCATTCATCTCACAACCTTTATTCAGTCGATTTTTTATAATTGCTAAGGCCCTTTGCATTTCATTATAAGTAATCATTAGCCCCTCATCCACACCCATACCTGGCTTTGCCAGTATTTGATCTGGCTGGGTGGCAATAGCTGCATGGACACATACCTGGGACGAGCGCTCTGTTTCATTGCAGGTACCACCCATATACGCTTTTACCCCATTTTCTTTACAGTAAAGAACTGCCTCAATAGTATTGTTAATTCCGCCTAAATCAGGGGTCTTAATTTGGACCATGTGACAGACTTCTTCCTGCACAAAATCTCTTATATCTTCCAAGGTATTACACCATTCATCGGCGATAATCTCTACAGTAGTATCCAGCTCCTTCAGTTGACTGTAGAGCTTACCCATTTCCCTCAGTTGGGCACTCTTGCTTCCAGCATCCATTGGACCTTCTATTCGAAGCTTCAGAGGCCAAGCAGCTTCTCCTAAATCTTTTAGGTACTGGGCCATTTGAGCTGTATTATTGTCAAAAGCTATACCCAAAGCCCCGTAAACATCAATGTGTAAGATAGGTTCATAGCCATCTTCACCTAGCTTTTGAACTCTACTACTAAGCCACTTAACATATTCTACCAATGCTTCTCCTTTATCACCGAACTTTAGCTTGTTGTTAATAAGTCCATGGGGGAGCACTTGAGCTCCCTTAATGATACACTTATCTGCATGAGTGTACCTATCATCTCCGGTCTGAGTGAAAATAGGGATTGCCTTTGGTTGCATGGTAATATTGTATTCCTTAGAAACAATTTCAGCCATGGTCAAACATTGGGACTTTGCCACTGCATCTAAAAGGGCCTGAGTTATACCATAGCGAATAGCCGTATGTAGCCTTTTCCCATTGCCCAAAATTAAAGCGTCAAATTCCTTGGCCATGTCCCTAAAGGCAGTAAGCTCCCTACCCACAAGTATTGGCTTTAATTCCCTTTGAATTACAGGGATATATTCCTGAGCTAAAAACAGAGGGTCACGTCCACCAACCCCAGAGTATTGAACAGCAGCACAGTCACCGTGAGCAATTTGGCCATTCTCTAGCATTAACATAATGGAAATGGATTCTCCTGCTTGCCTGATTGCATTAAACCCAGGAGTCAAAGGTTCTCCCTGATAGGTAAATCCGTCTTCTTGAGCACCTCTTCTAATAGCCTCTTGGTCATCAAAATAAAAGCCCGTAACCCCTGGTGTAGCAATAACATCTATAATTTTCAGCGTGCTCACCTCCCTTTTTTGCCCACTAGCATTCCTTTATTAATAGCGTATATATCATCTATCACCATTTGAAAGGAAGGGATTCTCCCCTCTGCTTTGCCTCGATCTTGAATTTTTTCTCTATGATAATCTAGAACCTCTTGGGAAAAGGGAATATTTCCAGCCTCTAGCATTCTAACACAGCCCTCCTTATCCCTTACTGGAAGGATTTTTCCTGCATTAAAGCGGCTGGGTGCAAAAGGAACATCTATAACTCCCGCCTGAAATGATCTTACAACACCTTTAACCCAGTCACCTTCTCCCAATTGAAGTACCTTTTGGAGAATTGCTTTAGTCTCCTTGATTATAACTTCTTTTTCCTCTCTAAACCTGGCACTATCCTCCATTTCTTGATCCTTAAGCATATTTACTATCTGCTTTGTAGCACTTATTCCTGCCACATTTGCCTCTTTGGTTGGAATTCCATAGGCTTCATGTGGTGTTTTTACGATTACCTTTGTTGCTTTACCTAATGCTGCCGCCACTGAACCCCAGGAAATAACTGCATAAGCTTTACTCTCATCCTGAGGAAAGCCTCCCATCCACTGGTGCATAACTGTAGTAACCTTGGTGTCACCATATCCAAATTCGCTTAGGTATTCCTCTGCCAACTCTTTTAAACTGACAAGGGCAGCTACATCCTGCACTAAGTTTCCACATTGACCATAGCCCAAAGTGATATTTTTTACGCCCTGCTTAACAGCTAATAGTGCCTCAATAATCCCAATAGTGTGAGAGATACAAGGGGGCACTAAAGTTCCCGTCAGTGGTCCAAAGGGCTCCCGGTTAATTGAAATCCCCACTTCTTCATAATACCCTGTCAACCGGTCAACATATTGCCACCAGTAAATTGACTTTTCTAAATCAATATCCTTAGCATAGGGAATGTTGTAGGAAATACCTCCCCCTTCAAAGGCATTAAACCCTCCCGCTAAAGTTATTTCAGCCAACAATCGAGCATCAGGAGTACCATGCCTTATTTGGACAGGGGTTTTAAGCTCTTCAACCACCTCACGACAAGCCTCTACCCCATGGTTTACTGCAGGAAATCCGTTTAGCATTGACCTTCCCGTATTGCGGCTCTCTTCCACTCCAGTTTGTGCTTCTTGATACCTATTCTGCCTCGTATATGAATCTATAGTTGTAGGCAATAGATCTGCCCCACCCTGCTCTAGGTGTTTTAGCAAACTAATGTGCTCGCTAATCAACGCAACACCTGCTCTTGGCTGAGCCAAGGTTTCACCGTTATCAGATGCAATATTGAGTTTGTAAGAAAAGTTTTTGCTCTTAGGCATATCTAAGTGGTATTTAACTGCTTCCTCCAAATCAACCTCTTTACCTGTAGGCCATGAATTCAAAACCTCTTCCCGCTGCTCAAAAAAATCCCTTTGGGCTATTTTCTCATTTTGCATAAATTTAATGTCCCCCTAGCTTAATCAGATATTTTTTCATAATTCTCAAGGCCTTGCGCGAATCAATTTCCGCTAACAATCCCATGCCAGCTAGAATATAGCTCTGGTCTAGCCATAATTGGGGTTTTTGCGGTTTTAACACAGTGCTATTTTCTGAATTAAATAGAACACTCTGCAATATTTCCATGGGCGCCTTATAATTTACTAATATGCCACCAGTCCCTATCAAGTGCGTCACATGCGTCAAATCTTTTCCATATTGGAAGTATGTGGCGCCAAAAGGCGTATAACTAACCTCTAATCTTCCTACGTGCCTCTCCACTGCTATGCTACTAGCTATTTTTGCTAACTCTTTTTCAAGCACCTTCTCTCTTTCAGTTTGGGGAAGATATGTGGTTTCCAGAGAAATATGAGAAGTATAGGCACTTAGCTCCTCCTCTAAAGAAGAAGGTAGGTTATTGGCTGTAGCGCTCAATATGGACTGGGCACTATAACGCATTCCTAAATCTCCCTCTACGGTACGCTTAGATAAGGGTTCTTCTAGCCCTTTTAAAACAATTCCCGGTTTAGATGGCTCTCCTTTTCCAATAGAGTAGACATCTGTTGTAGCCCCCCCTAAGTCTAAAGCCATCAAATCACCCCAACCCGTTTCATCGGATGACCCTTGAGCAAGCACTTCAACTGCTTTGAGAACTGCAGCAGGGGTAGGCATTATTACTCCCCCCACTAATCCTTCCGCCTCTTTAAGTCCCTTAGCTATAGTTAGCTTTTGAAAAAATATTTCTCTAATCTTAGCTCTGGTAGGCTCTACGTTTAACTGGTTTAGCTGGGGCATTACATTTTCTACGACTTCCGTTTCAAAGTTGTTTTTGGAAAGTATGGCTTGAGCTTCAGGAGCCGCTACCCTATTGCCAGCTATGACAATAGGAATTCTTACTGTGAGCTGGCTAAGCATGCCTGCATTGTAGATAAGTACTTCTCGGTTTCCCCCATCTGTTCCACCTGCCAAAAGGATTATATCAGGTGAAAGTTTTTCAATTTCATAGATATCCTCCCTTGTCAATTGATGCGAGAAAACTTCTAAAACCTTAGAACCTGCACCTAAGGCAGCCCGTTTGGCTGCTTCAGCAGTCAAGTTTTTTACCAGTCCAACAGCAACTATCTTTAAACCTCCAGCAGCACTACTACAAGCTGCTTTATATACAAACTCTGGCTTTGAGCCAATATCTGTATAGACTTGTCCTAGAGCCTTCTCCAGTCCCACTGTGATGCAACTCTCTACTGTAGTACCCGCAGCCCCAGTAGCTCTTATTTCTTCCCTCTCCAAATCTACTACGGTTACCTTTGTATAAGTGCTACCAAAATCAACAAATAGTGCCAGCTCCATTATAGATTCTCCAAATCAGTTATTAGATCATTAACTGCTTCATCAGGTAGCGTTCCAGGTGGATAAACCCGGTCAAATCCCATATCTAAAAATATAGATTTGACACTTTCCCAATCTTGCTTACCTAACCCCAAATTACCACCCACATAAATGATGATATCTCCTATCCCAGCCTCCATACACTTTTCTCTAAAGCCCCTGCAATCGATTTCTGCATGGCCATAAAGAGATGAAATGAGAATAGCATCCGCGTCAGTTTCTATGGCCGCTTCAATAAAATCCTCTTGACTAGACAAAACCCCAATATTAATCACCTTAAATCCTGCATTAGAGAAAGCGTATTCTAATATTCTGTTTCCCACTGCATGGACATCCGCACCAATAACACCTATGACAATAGTTTTCAGTGGAGTTCACCACCTTTCTTTTAATCCACATTATACCTTTATTGATATTAGTTTCCTTCTATCTTTTGGTGGTCATTTCCTTTGATAATGTAATTTTTTATAAGAAAAATTCCTTAAGTTACAATACCCCTAATTAGGAGGTGTTGTTGTAACTGGTGCCCATCGCAATGACATTAACCAGCTAAAAGATCCACCAAAATGTTATTCATGCTCTGTTGGACGATCAAATTGATGTAGGCTTTATCCGCGAAAGGATTATTGAACGCATGATTTCCCTATAAGGTCTCTACTCGCCTCTATCCTCAGTGGCCGGTTTTTGCCTTACCTCATGTGGATGAAAGAGCTGTTCGCCATGTGGCTGCTGCACTTTTTTCCCTAGGGCGGAATAGGCCTTGGAATAATTGTATTACTAACTATAAGCTTAATAATTGCAATGCGTAAAGTTAAAAAATCAGAAGAAGACATAACTGATTACGCTACTGAACTCAATGAATTATATATACAGTTAGATCAGGAAATAAATAAAGCCATAGTAATTCATAAAAATAACCTACCTACAACTTTGCCTGATATAGCAGTGATTTCTATGGCAGCTTATTATCACTATGTTAAGTATTTTTATCAAAGACAGTGTACGAAACTATGGATTGTCAACAGTAAACTAGACAACTTTTTTAAGGTTATGTAATTTATATTCTCTAGGACTCAAATAATCCAAAGTTGAATGGATCCTAAA